>CAZSNH010000050.1:1183-10886 GCA_964607855.1 uncultured Hyphomicrobium sp.
AATGGTGGTCAAGAACCTCGAGGCATGATTAGCGGAAATTCGTGCCGAGGTCTTTGACGAAGGTGAGCGGAGAAGCGCGAAAGCTGGCGTCGCTGGCGCAGTCTGCACCCGCGGCCATGCCGGCAAATCTAGCCCGATCTCTTGCAACTTGCATCCTCGATGATCCAGCGCACCAGATCGCCGAACGTCCAGCCGGCGTACTGTGCAAGCTCCGGCACGAGAGAGGTTCCCGTCATGCCGGGCTGGGTGTTGACTTCGAGGCAAATCAGCTCGCCCGTGCCGCCTGGCGTGTCGTCGTAACGAAAGTCGGCTCTGGACACGCCACGACAGCCCAGCGCCTGATGCGCCTTAACCGTGTATTTCCGGACCAATTGGTAAACATCCGGTAAAAGCTTGGCCGGGAGCACGTGCATGGAGCCGCCAGGGGCGTATTTCGCCTCGAAATCGTAGAAGGCAAGGCCCTCCTTCGGCACGATCTCGATGACGTCGGTGACGAAGTCGCCGATGACGGCACAAGTGAGTTCGCGCCCGGCGATGTATCGCTCAACCATGACGATGCCCTCGGGATCTCCGCTCGCCAGGATGCGGGGCCCGGCATCGTTCGTTCCGGGCCGCACAACGATGACGCCCACGCTCGATCCCTCGTCGACTGGCTTTACCACGTACGGAGGCGTCATCGGATGCCGGGAAGCCGCCTCGGCGCGTGACACCAGTACGGCCTCGGCAACCGGAACACCGGCCGGCCTCATCACGTCCTTGGCGCGCTCCTTGTGCATGGCGAGCGAGGAAGCAAGCACGCCCGAATGCGTGTAGGGAATACCCATGCACTCGAGTACGCCCTGCACGCAGCCGTCTTCGCCCCATTTGCCGTGGAGTGCGTTGAAGCAGGCTTCAGGTCTTATCTCAGCCAGGCGCGAGGCGATGCTGCGATCGACATCGATCCGCGTTACCCGATAACCCTCTCTCTCGAGTGCGGCCGCGACCGCTGATCCAGATTTCAAACTGATCTCACGTTCCGCACTCCATCCGCCCATCAGGACGGCGACGTGGCTAAGAGTGCGGGATGGCGCCGGGGGGAGCCTTGTCATGACGACTGCTCCAAAGCGAGCCCTTCACCTATGGGATGGCCTTCGAGCGGCAGTCCTAGACGGATGATCTCCCATTCGAGGCTCACCCCGGAATTGGCTTTGACTTGGGCACGCACTGTTTCACCCAGTCGTTCGATGTCTTCCCCGGTGGCTTGCCGGTCATTGATCAGGAAGTTGCAGTGCATCTCGGAAACCTTCGCGCCGCCGACGCGAAAGCCGCGCAATCCCGCGGCTTCGACGAGTTTCCAGGCGCTGTGGCCTGGCGGATTTTTGAACGTGGAACCGCCCGTGCGCTCCTTGATCGGCTGATTTCTCTCGCGGTATTCGGCGACTTCGTCCATCTCCTTGAGGATATCGGCAGGGTTCCCCGGCGTGCCCCGATAGGTTGCTTCCGTGAAAATCCAATCTTCTGGGATGCCACAGTGCCGGTAAGTGAATTTCATATCCGCGAGCGACAGCACATGAATATGACCGTCGCGATCAACCGCGCGCGCAGAAACGAGCACGTCTTTCGTTTCGCGCCCGTGCGCGCCAGCATTCATGTGGAGCGCGCCGCCGATCGAGCCGGGAATGCCCCTGTAGAAAGCAAGACCGGCAATGCCGGCCTCGGCAGCAGCGCGCGCAACCTTCACGTCGGGCACCGCCGTCCCGGCGCGCAGCAGGCTTCCACTTTCGATCGTGACATTGCCAAACCCCCGCCCGAGCCGGATGACCACGCCCGGCACGCCCCCGTCGCGGACCAGCAAATTGGAGCCGAGCCCGATGACGAACACGGGCATCTCCCGCGGCACATGTTTCAGAAAGTAAGCAAGATCGGCTTCGTCGGCTGGCGTGAAAAGCACTTGTGCCGGCCCACCCACCCGGAACCAGGTGATCTCCGCGAGGCTGGCGTTGGCTGCGAGCCGGCCGCGCAGCTCCGGGAGCAGGGACTTCAAATCCGCCGTCAAGTCGAGGAAACTCACGCCGCTCCTCCAACGATGCGGGGCGTCTGGGCCTCGGCGAGCCACTGCGGCAATGCGTAGGCCCATTCCGTCGATGTGCCTGCGCCCATGCAAACCACCATATCGCCCGGACGAGCAAGGCGCTTGATGATCGCTGTGATATCGCGTGGCGCGTCGACCGCGACGACAGAGGAATGGCCTGAGCGGCGAATGCCAGCAGCAAGTGCGTGCTGATCGATACCTTCGATAGGGTGCTCGCCTGCCGAATAGAGCGGCCCCACGATCACGTGATCCGCATTCTTGAAACAGGCGGAGAAGTCGGCGAAGAGATCCTTGACGCGCGTGTAGCGGTGCGGCTCGAAGACCGCAATGACCCTCCCCTTGGCACCTGCGCGTGCCGCCGCAAGTACAGCTGCCACCTCGGCCGGATGATGCCCGTAGTCATCGTAGACCGTGATGCCGTTCCAAGTTCCGGCAATCTGGAACCGGCGCTTCACGCCGGAAAACGACGCCAGGCTCTTGCGGATCGTGTCGTCGGAAATTCCGGCTTCGGCGGCGACGGCGATCGCAGCAAGTGCATTGAGCACGTTGTGATGGCCGGGCATGGGAATCATGAAATCGCGGAGGCTGCGTTCGCCCCCTTTCACACCTGTTCCGAGCGCGGCATCGAAGATAGTATTGAAGCCCTCGAAGCGAATATTCGAAATCCTCAGATCGGCCGCATCACTGATGCCGTAGGTCAGCAGACGGCGCCCGTCGTGGCGCAGATCAAGCCGCTCGATCATCTCGCTCACCACGGGATGATCGATGCACGCGACCGCCAATCCGTAGAACGGAATGCCGCGAAAGAAGGCCTCAAACTCGCGGTGCATGTTCTCGACGGTTCCGAAGTAGTCGAGATGCTCGGGGTCGATGTTGGTCACGACGCCGATTTCGGTCGGAAGCTTGACAAACGTGCCATCGCTTTCATCGGCTTCCACGATCATCCACTTGCCTGCCCCGAGCCGTGCATTTGTGCCCCAGGCATTGATAATGCCTCCCGTGATCACGGTGGGCTCCAGGCCCGCGCACTCGAAAACTGTCGAGATGAGGGACGTTGTCGTCGTTTTTCCGTGCGTACCCGTTACAGAGACACTGGCGTAAAGGCGCATCAGCTCGGCAAGCATCTCGGCACGGCGAATGATGGTCAACCCCTTCGATCGCGCAGCTTCGAGCTCAGGATTGCCGCGCTTTACGGCCGTCGAGATCACGACATAGTGAGCCCCTGCGAGATTTGCCGCGTCATGGCCGATGAACACCTTGACCCCTTTTACCGCGAGCCGTTTGACGTTGGCGTTTTCCTTTTGATCCGATCCCTGAACCGTGTAGCCCTTGGCGAGCAGGATTTCGGCAATGGCGCTCATGCCGATGCCGCCAATTCCGATGATGTGGAATGTTCCCGCTTCGCGTGGCATTTGCATCGGTCAAATTCCCATGTTTTGTGCCGGCCCAAACGAAATGGGCCATCACATCAGACTCTGTACAAGATCGGCGAGCCGCTTCACGGCGTCTGGCCGTCCTTGTGATTTTGCGGCAAGCGCCGCTTTCTCAAGCCCAGCCGGATCTCCCGTCAATCGCTTGATCTCGGATGCCAGGCGCTCGGGCGTAAGATCCTTCTGCTCGATGCACCAAGCCCCACCCGCCTCGGCGAGCCGAGTTGCATTCTGGAGCTGATCATTGTCAAGCGCATGTGGCAACGGCACGAGAATGGCCGGACGCCCGATCACGGTGAGTTCCGCGACGGTTGAAGCCCCTGATCTGCCGATAACCAAATGACTTGCCGCCATGAGCTGAGGCAGATTTTTGAAAAAGGTTTGAACGTCAGCCCTGACAGCTGCCCCGGCATAGGCGAGGCGCACACGATCGATATCCTCGGGTCGCGCTTGCTGAACCACATTGAGGCGGGCCCTCAAGCTCTGGGGCAAGCTGGCGACGGCGAGTGGCACAGTATCCGCGAAAAAGCGGGCACCCTGGCTGCCCCCGAACACGAGCAAATGAATGGGCCCCTCGGACGAGAGCGGTGGATATCGCACGCCGGCCATCGCAATCACGGCATCGCGGACCGGATTACCGGTGATCCGCACTTTCGGGGCGAGCGAAGGATCGAGCAACTTCACTCTCTCGAAGGATGTTGCTATTGCCGTCACGCGTTTGGCGAGGAACTTGTTGGCGCGTCCCATTACAGCGTTCTGCTCATGAAGCGCGGTTCTGATCCCGAGCTGGGAGCCTGCCAGGATTGGCGGGAACGTGGGATAGCCTCCGAACCCGACGATGACTGCGGGCTTCACACGCTTCAGAAGCTGACGCGCCGCAACAAGGCCGCGGACCAGTGTGAAACCCGCTCGCAAAAGTGCGATCGGCGATTTGCTGGCAACCGTCGCGGAGGGAACCTGATGCACATCGCGGCCGGGAAAATCTGTTCCGTAGCGATCACCCCGGTGATCGGTGACGAGATCGACGGTGACCCCGCGCCGGCGAAGTTCCTCGGCGAGTGCGTATGCTGGGAAGAGATGACCGCCGGTTCCACCTGCAGCCAGCATCACAGTGTGCTCCGTCTTCATTGCCGAACCGTCTCTCCCCCGGCACCGAGTCCATCGAGAGTGGGGCCCAATCTAGGCTTTTTCACGCGCTGCGGATCGGCGCGCCGGCGCGTCAGTGCGAGCAAGAGCCCTGCCGTCAAGCTCACTGCGAGCATGGATGAACCGCCTGCCGAAATGAACGGCAGCGTCATACCCTTGGCTGGTAGCAATCCCGTATTCACACCCATGTTGATGAGGGCCTGGGCACCGAACAGAATAGCTAATCCCACAACAGCCAGGCGCACCGAGGGCTCCGGCTCTTCGGCCGCTCGCACGATTGCGCGCAGGACGATGAAGCCGAACAAGGCTAGCAGGATCAAGCATGCAATGGCGCCGTATTCCTCGGCGACGACAGCGAATATGAAATCGGTATGTGCGTCGGGAAGCACGCTTTTGACGGTCCCTTCGCCCGGACCACGGCCCAGAAATCCGCCTTCGGCAAAACTCTGCATGGCGCGATCGACTTGGGAATTGTCGCCCGAGACCGGATTGAGAAAGCGATCGATGCGAAACTGCACGTGAGGGAGCGTGAAGTAGGCGCCGGCAAGACCGATGCCGCCACAAACCGCAATCGCGGTTGCCGCCAGCAAGGACTTCCCGGAAACGAAGAAGAGCGTTCCCCACGCCAGAGTGATAAGGATTGTCTGCCCGACGTCGGGCTGCAAGACGAGCAGCGCCGCGATCGCCACATATAGAACAATTGCGATGGGAAGCGCAGGCATGTCCGGCCTTCGGCCTGCTTCCGCGAAGAGCCACGCCGAGACCACCACGAAGGAGGGCTTTAGGAACTCCGAAGGCTGAATCGAATGTCCAAACAGGAAAAGCCAACGGCGGGCGCCGTTAAGCTCGACGCCCATGAAATGGACGGCGAGAAGACCGGCAAAGGAAAGAATTAGAATGACAAGCGAGACCCTGCGCACGCCCTTCGGATCCATAATCGACACGGCTCCCATCAAAGCAGCACCAATGATGGCAAAAAGTATGTGCCGCTCGACAAAGTAGTACGGCGGAAACCCCTTCTTCACGGCGACGGCGGGACTCGCCGCCAAGGACAGCACAAGTCCGATCACGATAAGAGCGGCGAGAGCTACCAATAATGCGCGGTCGATTGTAAACCACCAAATGGCGAACTTGCTGCGATCGGCGCGCGAAATGCTCATGGCGTGCTTTCCCGGCAGCTTCCTATGCTCTCGAGCACGAGCTTTCGAAAGTGCTCGCCGCGCTCTTCGAAATTCTTGTACTGATCGTAAGAGGCGCACGCAGGAGAAAGAAGTACGACCGCTTCGCCTTCAGCGCTTCTTGCTGCATCTCGCCGAGCAGCCTTCAATGCCACGTCGAGCGTGCCGCAGCGTTCAAAAGGAACGGCGGAGCCGAGACTTGCGGCGAACTCTTCGGTCGATTGTCCTATGAGATACGCCTTGGCAACGCGTGGGAAATAAGAGCTTAGCGATTTAATTCCGCCATCCTTGGGCTTGCCGCCCAAAATCCAATAGATGCCGCGGTCCCAGCTCGCGAGCGCCTTTTCCGTCGAGTCGGCGTTGGTCGCCTTCGAATCGTTGATGAAAAGGACGTGGCCGCTGCGGGCAATCTCCTCCATGCGGTGCGCAAGCCCCGGGAATGACGTGAGCCCGCGCTGCAATTCGGCAGGTGAGAAACCGAGCACGGCGACGGCGGCCACCGCTGCGGCGGCGTTCTGCGCGTTGTGCTGGCCGCGCAAACTGGCAATCCCCGTAAGGTCGGCAATATCCTTGCCCTTGCCGCCGGAGGCCCACACGAGCTTGCGTCCCATTGCCATGACGCCGTGCGCAACGAGCGACTTTGCGGAAATGGCGAGCACGTCCTGGCCGCGCGCCTCGGCTCGCGCGTGGATGGCCCGGCAATAGGCATCATCAATTCCGACGATAGCCGTCTCGGAGCCTTCGACCAGACGCTCCTTGATGCGCGCGTAGTGCTCGACCGTTCCGTGCCGGTCGAGGTGATCGGGCGTGACATTGAGGAGGACGCCGACCGATGGCTTGAGCGAGGGCGTGAGATCGATCTGAAACGAGCTCATCTCGATGACGTGGAAGCGCTCGTTGTCGGCAGGTTCGAGGCTCAGGATCGCGCGACCGATGTTGCCGCCGAGTTGCACGTCCCGGCCAGTATTTCGCAAAAGATGAGCAATGAGCGCCGCCGTCGTCGACTTTCCGTTGGTTCCGGTGATAGCGATAAAGGGCGCTCCAGGAGCGTGAGCAGCACGCTCGCGCAAGTAGAGCTCGATGTCGCCGATGATCTCGATCCCAGCGGCTTTGGCCTTGCCAACCGTCCAGTGCGGTTCGGGATGGGTAAGGGGGACACCGGGCGCGAGCACGAGAGCAGAAAAGGCGCGCCAATCCGCGATAGTAAGATCGGCGAGGGGAATGCCCTCCTTCGCTGAGGCCTCTCGGCTTGCCGGGCTGTCGTCCCACGCCGCAACAGTTGCGCCGCCTTCGATCAGCGCGTGAGCAGTGGCGTTACCCGAGGCGCCAAGTCCGAAGACCGCCACCGATTTTCCGGCAAAGGAGGTGCAGCGAATCATAGGGCGACTCTACCTTTTTTCACGCCCGCCCGCGCGCCCCTCACCGCAGCTTGAGTGTCGCAAGACCAATCAGCGCCAGCACGACAGCGATGATCCAGAATCGCACGACGACGGTGCTCTCCTGCCAGCCCTTCTGCTCATAATGGTGGTGTAAGGGGGCCATCCGGAAGACACGCTTACCGGTGAGCTTGAAGGACGCCACCTGAATGATCACCGAAAGGGTCTCGAGAACGAAGAGTCCGCCTACGATTGCAAGTACGATTTCGTGCTTGGTCGCGACGGCAATCGTGCCAAGTGCGCCCCCGAGAGCAAGGGAGCCCGTGTCACCCATGAAGATCATGGCTGGAGGCGCATTGAACCAGAGAAAACCAAGGCCGGCCCCGATCAGCGCGCCGCAAATGACGGAAAGCTCGCTGGTGCCTGCCACATAATGGATCTGCAAGTACTTCGTGAAGTCGACGCGGCCCGACAGATAAGCAATGAGACCGAACGTGGCGGCTGCAATCATGACCGGCACGATGGCAAGTCCATCGAGCCCGTCTGTTAGATTGACGGCATTTCCCGCCCCTGCAATGACGACCACGCCAAGCACGATGAAGAACAACCCGAGATCGATGAGGTAGTTTTTAAAGAAGGGAACGGCAAGCTGTCCCGAAAGCTCAGGCGCCGACACTTTCATGATGAGATAGGCCGCGCTCGCAGCGACGAGAATTTCGATCAGTAGTCGCGCCCGCCCGCCGAAGCCTGAAGCGTTTTGTTTAGTGACCTTCAGATAATCGTCGTAGAACCCGATGCCACCATAGGCCAGTGTCACGCCGAGCACGATCCAGACGTATATATTCGACCAGTCGGACCAGAGTAGCGTCGCCACAGTGACGCTCGCCAAAATCATGAGCCCGCCCATGGTCGGCGTGCCCTTCTTTGTAAAGTGGGATTTTGGCCCATCCTCACGTATGGGCTGGCCTTTGCCTTGCTTGACCCTCAGGAGATCGATAATGCCCGGCCCGAAGAGCAGCACAAACAATAGCGCAGTGAAGATAGCCCCACCGGTGCGGAAGGTGATGTACTTGAAGACGTTCAAGAGACCGATCTGGTCACTGAAATTGACGAGCTCGTAGAGCATGGTGCGCTTATTTTTCTCCCTCGAACCGCCAGCCGGCCCCCAAAAAGCAAATCGCGCGTCTCCTGACAACAGCCTTTGAGGCCTCACTTAACCTTCCGCGTGCGCTTGTTTTATGGCGTCCACCAAGGGGGCCATTCTGGAACCCAAAGATCCCTTGACCATAATGACGTCGCCCGCCCTGATCGTTTCCAGGAGGGGGGTGAGAATTCCAGCGGAATTTTCTGCCCAGGCGCCGCGAATTGCCTTTGGTAATGCATTGAAGAGATGACGCATATTGGGTCCTGATAGAAATGCAAGATCAACTCCTGCATCCCTGACCGTCGCCAACAATTCCTCATGCAGTCGCGAAGCTTCCCCACCCAGTTCCAGCATATCGCCCAAGACGGCAATGCGGCGGGGAAAACTTGATCTCGGAACTGAGGCCATTGCCGCGAGCGCTGCGCGCATCGACGCCGGATTGGCGTTGTAGCTTTCGTCGATGAGCAGAATATGCCCCATTCCGACGTTCATTACCGAACGGGCGCCGCGCCCTTGCGGGGCCTCGGTCTTTGCGAGCGGCAACAACGCTCGCTCGACATCAGCTCCGACTGCGAATAATGCGCCGGCAACAGCAAGCGAGTTCTGCGCGAGATGAAGCCCCGGCGCGCCGAGCCGATAGGTGTAACGATTGGCGCCGATCCTCACTCGGATGCACGACCCATCGGCATGGGCGTCAATCGCTTCAGCACACACGCCTGCATCGGCATGCCTGCCAAATGACAGAATGGATGCGCCGGCAGAGCGAGCACGCGCGGCGAGCAATTCGTAATACGGGTTATCGCGATTGATAATCGCAGTGCCGCCCGGAACAAGACCTAAGAATATCTCGGCTTTCGCTTCTGCAATCTCTTCGACCGATTTGAAGAAGGCCAAGTGTACAGGTTCGACCGTTGTCACGATCGCCACGTGTGGCCGAACCATTTTCGTAAGCGGCGTGATTTCGCCGGCATGGTTCATTCCGATCTCCAAAATGGCGAAGCGTGTATGGGCGCCCATACGTGCAAGTGTCAGTGGCACGCCCCAATGGTTGTTGAAACTCTTGTCCGCCGCATGTGTTTCGCCGATGCAGCTTAGAGAGGCGCGCAGCATTTCCTTAGTGCCCGTCTTACCGACGCTGCCGGTGATCGCGATGACGCGTGCCGCCCCAGGAAGCCGATCGCGTGCCGCGCGGCCTATTTGCTCAAGCCCCCTTAGCGTGTCGGGAACGCGAATGAGGGCCCCGTCTCCGGGCCTCTTTTCGTAGTCATCGGAAACGAGCGCGGCTGAAGCCCCGCTCTTGAACGCGGTGGTGACGAATTCGTGCCCGTCGCGCTGATCTTTTAGGGCGACGAAGATTT
>CAZSNH010000051.1:0-6149 GCA_964607855.1 uncultured Hyphomicrobium sp.
GATCGCCGCTCGCGCCATGAGATCGCAATAGAGCGTAATCGCGCGGCCCGCGTCGTCATTGCCCGGAATCGGGAAATCGATGCCGTCGGGATCGCAGTTCGTATCGACGATAGCCACGATCGGAATGCCGAGCTTGCGCGCTTCCTCGATGGCGATCTTTTCCTTGTTGGTATCGATGACGAACAAGAGGTCAGGCACGCCACCCATGTCCTTGATGCCGCCCAGCGCCTGATTGAGCTTGTCGCGTTCGCGCTGAATATTCAGCACTTCCTTTTTGGTGCGGCCCTGCGGATCGGCGAGAATGTCGTCGAGCTGACGCAGGCGGCGGATCGACTGTGAAATCGTCTTCCAGTTGGTGAGCGTGCCGCCGAGCCAGCGGTGGTTCATGAAGTACTGAGCCGAGCGTTTGGCGGCTTCGGCAATCGGTTCAGAGGCCTGGCGCTTCGTCGCAACGAAAAGCACGCGGCCGCCACCGGCAACCGTATCCGAGACCTTAATGAGGGCTTGGTGCAGCAGCGGCGTCGTTTGCGTCAGGTCGAGGATATGAATGTTGTTTCGGGCGCCGTAGATGAAGGGCGCCATCTTGGGATTCCAGCGATGAGATTGGTGGCCGAAGTGAACGCCAGCTTCTAAAAGCTGACGCATGGTGAACGCAGGAAGCGTCATGCGAATTGATCCTTTTCCGGTTAATCCTCCACGGCCCTTGAGAAGAAAAGATGAGCCAGTTCAACTGGTTATCTTGTCCACCGGAGCGTTGGGCGGGGCTTTCAATCCGCCAGACGCATAAGGCCGCGTGTGAGATGGGGCCCTTCTATCCGGCTTCGGCTAGGATCGCAAGCAGGGCCGTTGGAAAAATTGCCATGGCCGCCAACTTACCGCAGCGGAAATTGGATATGGAAAATCAGTCCCTTCTCGTTCGCGCCTTGCAACTCGGCGAGCGTATCGACTTGAGGGGGCTCGAACGCGATGACTCCTTTTCAAAGTCCCCCCTCGCCTTTCCTGCAGGCGCCAATGGCACAGCAATCCTCTTCAAGTCCGGCACCGCCGTTTTCATCAACATGAGCCCCGTGGAGGAAGAGGACCTCATCGACACTTTGGGCCCGCGTATCACGGACGCGCTTTCCGAACGCGAAACAGAGTCCGCCAAGCTCGTCGTCAAACCCGAGGAGGACGAGCTCATCGGGGCGACGGGCGCCATTCAGTTGAAGAGCGCCGACAACAACCGGCTGCTTCTCGTCGGTCAGGCCCTCGCCATGAGCACGGCTCTCGCATGGGACGAGAAGCGCATCTCGAAAAGTTTCGAGCGGACGTCTTCGATTGCGGCCGAGCTTCAGGAGGGCAAGCTCCCCCAGGCGCATCGAGCCCAATTGCTGAAACAGATCGGGGAAGCAATGTCGGTCCAGCAGCGTTTGGCCAGTCGCGTCGATCTCGACGACAAGCCGGACGTCTTGTGGGACCATCCTGAACTCGAGCGATTCTGGGCCAAGCTCGTCGAGGAATACGATTTGCCACAGCGAGGTCGAGCCCTCTCGCGCAAGCTCGAGGTCATCCATCAGACGGCGGGCACCATCACCGATCTCATCTCGACCCGCACCGGGCACCGGCTCGAATGGTACATCATCGTGCTCATTCTGTTCGAGATCGTGCTCGGTCTCTACGACCGCCTCGTCAAATGAAAAAACTCTACTCCACGGGCGCCAGTCGAACCGTCGTCGTCCCTCGCTGGTTGAGACTCGTGCGCGCCTCGTTCCAGTAGACGATATTGCCGCCGGACGAGATGAGAACCCCGACACATGGATCATCGACGCCTAGAAGACGGGCTTTTGGAACGCTGACCGTGACCTTCATGGGAAAGCTCAAGCTCTCCGTGTCGACCCTCTCCGCCGCCAGGTTGGTCATGATCGCCGGAGCATCAGACTTCTGGCCATCGAAAACCCGGATCTCCACTTTTGCCTCCTTAACAATGTCCGGAACGTCGGGGCCTTCGAGCGTGATCTCGAATTTCGCGATCTCCTCTGCGCTCGCGGGTGCCGTCATCGCTAAAATTGCCCCCGCAAGGGCTAGAATGGAAATGCTGAACGATCGTGCAGGCATCACTGACGCGGTCCCAATCAAGCTATTTAGAGCGACTAGGTAGACAGGCTGCGAACCGCTCGCGTGCCTCTTGAGGAACAACTGCAATTACAGCATCGCCTAGGCTCGCGATCTCTTGCAGCGCTACGACGTCGCGCTCGGCAGCGGCAACGCACCCCGAGGTTCCCTGATCGGGACCTGCCCAGATATGAACGAAAATGCAGGATCCTGCGCGCTCCGTCCGGTCCGTCGCATAATCGACGACGATACCGCGCTTATAGACTCCAATCTCCCACATTTTCTCCCCGCTCGCGCCTTCGCCTGCCGCCTCCGCGGTGACAATCTGGCTATAATGTGGAGAACGCGCATCATCGACACATACACTCTCCCCAGGAGTAATGACGATGTGGCGAGTGGATTGCGGCCACGGTTCGAAACCAAACGTTGCACCCAAGGGGAAGATGCCGGCCGGCGTTCGCTTGTCGCCCTCGATTTTCAATGGCTCTCCGTGCTTCGCAAGGGATTGAAAGCCCCAGCCCCAAGCGATGCCCTTGGCGCCGACAACGGCCGGTTGGCGAGCACCGACCGCGGTCCACTCCTCCGATGGTACTTGACGCGCATAGGTTTCAAGTGTGGCCGCTGGCTCGTGCATGGAGGCCGTTTCGACGACCACGAGGTGCTTTGCGCGCGCCACCTCGGGAGGACATGGCGGCGAGGAATCGCATCCGGCAGTATGGACCAGCAGCGGCACTAGAAAGAGTGCCAGCCCTCTGTTACGTCCCGCTGATACGGCGCAATGAACCATGTAATTTTGATCCGACCCATTTCTCGCCCAACCCTATCAAGCCTCAAACCAAGCGTCATGCCAATTGATTGGAGAAACCGCATTCTCTCGATCAGGCGGCTCGGGCCGAAACGGGAGTGGATTGCAGGTCGAGCGGACGTTGCATGAGGGACTGACCCAGCACCGCGAGGAACGTGACGAGAAGCAGTGGGCTCATGTAATTCACCCCAGACCGGATGAAGACGGAAAGTGAGAGCAGTGCGCCGATTGTGACGACGCCGAGAATAACCGCGAGGCTCGCGCTTCCCACTTCCGATGCCCCGTTCCGGTGCAGCACGAGCCGGCCCGCAGCGAGCGCGACGAGTGGAAGCTCGTAAGACTGCATGTATGGACTGGCAAGCATAGCCGCCATTGCGACAAGCACGAATTGAGCGTCGAAGTCCTGAAGCCGGCGCAACCCTGCAATCACCCCCACCATGAGGGCGATACTCAGGACCACTTGCATCCACATAGCGAAGTTTGGGTCCATTCCCAACTCGCGCAGGACAAAAAACGGCGCAAAAAGCATCGTCGAATCGATCCGCTCTTGCGAGAAGAGACCCGCCTGTTGTGGCAACGTGATTTCAAAGAAGAGCCTCCAAGGCTCGAGGCCAAGAATTGCCACCGTCGCAGCTAGGTACACGAACGACATCACGCCAGTCGCCGCAATCGCACGCCAGGCCCCCAATCCAATGAGTGCCGCCGGCAACATGAGGCCCAACTGCGGCTTGCATACGAGAAGGGCAAGCACAGAAGCTGACAACCAGGGTGTTTCGCGCGCCCATCTGAGACCGAAATACAAGATGGCGGCCGTAAGGAGTGGCGTCTGCCCATATGTGACACACAAGAAGACGCCAGGCACAAGTGCCACGGCCGCAACAGTGGCAAGCGTCTCACCCTGCGCATTGCGCACGCCGAGGGCCGCCAGAAAAAGAGCAACCTCCAGAATTGCCCATGCGAGCACTGCCGCCGGGTAGGGCAGTAACGCGAAAGGTGTGAGCGCAATCATAGCGGTTGGCGGATAAGACCAGGCAAGGGCCGGATGTGTGACCCCCAATAGGCGCTCGATTTCGGCTGTATGGCGCACTTTGATAAAGAGATCCTCGTAGGCCCCGCTCAAAGCCGCATGACCGCCGGTCCAGAGATTGGCGAAATCGCGAAAGGCCGGAAAGCCGCTCACCTCACGTGGCCAGTCGACGATTCTGACGTCGCCGGCATAGCTCATGATCGGGATCGGCAGACACAGAACTGCTAGGCCAAGGAAGACGAAAGCAAGTTGCATGCGTGAGCCGCCTGCGAACGATGTCTCAGCCGCATCTCGCGATTGAAGTGGCTGATGCGCCTGCATGCCCCGGTGACCCCCTCCGCCGCGGTTTTCAGGGGCTCATCATAGGCCGCCCGTCTTAACCCTTCGTTAAGCTTCGAGCGCTGGCCACCTCAGGTTTCCAAGACCTCAAGAACGCCAGGAACAGTGGTGAGGCGCCCCGCCTGACCAGGGGAAACGTCATACCGGCCCGGCATCAGAATTTCGATCTCGCGCAAGCCCAGCGGCAGCACCAACCGCACTTCGCCCCCCTTGCTTTGCGGCCCGCCACCCGGCTTTAGCAGCCCCTTCAATTGCGCGATGCGCTCATGCTTGGCGGCAATCATACCCGCATCGAGCACCAGTTTGAGCCCGCGTTCCAAGGCCCCCGCCGCCTTGTCGAGAGCCTCGAGCGCCTGAACCCGCATCTTCAGAGTTTCGCCTTCGCGTTCGGCCTCGACGCTGAGCAGGACAGCCGTTCCGGGCTCAAGCAGTTCGCGCGAAGCGTTCAGCGTATCGGAGAAGATGACGGCCTCGAACTGCCCACTCGCATCAGAGAACATCGCAAAGGCGAATTTATTGCCTCTCTGCGAGCGACGCTCGCGCACCGAGAGAACGATACCTGCCAATCGCGCGGCGGTAGCGCCGCGTTCGGTCGCCGCCTCGAATTCACTAAATCGCCGGACGCCGAGCTTTGCCAAGACCTTCTCGTAGGCATCGAGCGGATGTCCCGAAAGGAAGAAACCGACGGCCTGAAACTCGTTCTGCAGTCGCTCCATCGGAGTCCAGGCGGCCACCGGTCTCAGGTCGAGCTGAGGCGCGCTGCCGGCACTTCCTCCGAAGAGATCGGCGGTGCCGAGCGCCTCGTTATCCTCAAGCCGGCTTGCAAGCGCCAGCATGCCATCCGCATTTGCGTGGACGAGCGCTCTGTTTGGCTCGAGCTTATCGAAGGCGCCTGCCATGGCAAGTGTCTCGAGCCCGCGCCGATTCAAGGCTTTCGGGTTAAGGCGGCTCGCAAAATCGCTCACGCTCTTGAAGGGGCCCTTCCGCGAGCGTTCCTCCACAATGGTGGAAACCGCAGCCGCCCCAATATTTTTCAATGCCGCGAGTGCATAGCGGATGGCCCCGCGCTTGCCATCTTCTGGTGCGGGCTCGGCGAGGAATTCAACGTCTGAAGCATTGATGCATGGCGGGAGCACGCCAATTCCGCTTCGCTTCGCTTCGGCCACAAACATAGCGAGCTTATCCGTGTTCGATGTGTCGAGCGTCATGGAGGCAGCGAGAAATTCTTCGCGATAATTCGCCTTCATGTAGGCAGTGTGGTAGCTCACGAGTGCATAAGCAGCGGCATGACTCTTGTTGAAGCCGTAGCCCGCAAACTTGTCCACCAGCTCGAAAATGTAGTCGGCATCGTCCTTCCTGACACCTCGTTTGACCGCGCCCTCGACAAAGCGGCTCTTGTGTCGAGCCATCTCTGCCTTGTCCTTCTTACCCATGGCACGGCGCAACAGGTCAGCCTCGCCAAGCGAATAGCCCCCCATTACTTGGGCGATCTGAATGACCTGCTCCTGGTAGATGATGACGCCGTAGGTCTCTTTGAGAATGCCTTCGAGCAGAGGATGGAGACAATCAACCGGCTCTTCGCCGTGCTTGCGATTGATGTAGGTGGGAATGTTGTCCATTGGGCCCGGACGGTAGAGGGCCACCATGGCCACGATGTCCTCGAAACGGTCTGGCTTGAGGCGCTTCAGACTTTCCCGCATGCCCGTACTTTCGAGCTGGAACACTCCCACCGTATCGGCCCTGGCGAGAAGATCGTAACTCTTCTTGTCGTCGAGTGGCAGCGTCGAGAGATTGAGTGTTATCCCGCGGCCGCGCTTCACGAGATCGACTGCCTTCTCGAGCACGGTAAGCGTCTTAAGGCCGAGAAAGTCGAACTTCACGAGACCA
>CAZSNH010000051.1:6159-10767 GCA_964607855.1 uncultured Hyphomicrobium sp.
AGCCGCCTCTACCATTTTCCAGTTGAACTGCGTGATCGGGAAATTGGACTTCGGATCGCGATAGAGAGGCACCAGCTCCTGCAACGGCCTGTCGCCAATCACCATGCCCGCAGCATGTGTCGAAGCATGACGGTAGAGACCTTCGAGCTTTTCGGAAATTTCCAGGAGGCGGGCGACGATCGGCTCGCGATCGCGCTCTTCGCGAAGTTTCGGCTCGCCCTCGATCGCCTGCGAAAGCGTAACCGGGTTAGCAGGGTTATTCGGGACGAGCTTGCAGAGCCGGTCCACTTGGCTATACGGCATCTGCAGCACGCGTCCGACATCGCGAAGCACGGCGCGCGCCTGCAATTTCCCATGTGTAATGATTTGGGCAACCCGGTCGGCACCGTACTTCTGTTGGACGTAGCGGATCACCTCGTCGCGGCGATCCTGGCAGAAATCGATATCGAAGTCGGGCATCGAGACGCGCTCAGGATTTAGGAAACGCTCGAAGAGGAGCCCGAAACGGAGCGGATCGAGATCGGTGATGGTGAGCGACCATGCAACGAGAGAGCCGGCTCCCGAGCCGCGACCGGGTCCCACAGGAATACCTTGTGCCTTTGCCCATTTGATGAAGTCGGCAACGATCAGAAAGTAGCCAGGAAACTTCATCCGCGCGATCACGCCGAGTTCGTATTCGAGCCGCTTTTCGTAGTCCTCGCGCGTCATTCCGGGGGCCAGCGGATTGACTGTGAGCCTTTGAGCGAGTCCCTCCCGAGCCTGACGCGAAAGCTCGGCTTCCTCTGCCGCCAGCTGCCCTTCAGACGAGGTGCCCTTCTTGGAATCGACAAATCGCGGAAGGATTGGATTGCGCCCCTTGGGCCGGAAGGTGCAGCGCCTGGCAATTTCAATCGTATTGTCCAGCGCCTCGGGGAGGTCGGAAAAAAGCTCCGCCATTTCGGCGCTGCTCTTGAAAAAATGCTCGCGCGTGACGCGCCTGCGATTGTCTTCGACGACATAGCGCCCTTCGGCGATACAGATCAGCGCGTCATGGGCTTCATAATCGTCGGGTGTGGCGAAATAGACTTCATTTGTAGCGACAATCGGGATCCCGAGCTCATAGGCGAGATCCAGGAGATCGCCTTCGATGCGTTGCTCTTCCGGCGTTCCGTGACGCTGAAGCTCGATGTAAAGCCGATCCCCGAATGCATGAAGCAGCGATCTCAATCGCGCTCGAGCCAGTTCCTTCTGACCATCGCGGAGCGCACGGTCGATCGGTCCATCGGGCCCCCCCGAGAGCACGATGAGGCCGCCGCTCAATGCTTCGATACGGGCGGTATCGACGTGGGGACCATCGGCATCGCTGCTTTCGAGGTGGGCCGAACTCATGAGCTTCATGAGATTGGCGTAGCCTTCCTCGTTGCTGGCAAGGAATGCGAGCGCTCCTGCCAGCTTCTTCGAGGGCTCGTTGCGCCCGCCACGTTGTTCGTGGGGCAAGGCAAGCGTGTCGGAGAAATCCATAGCAAGCGTGCAGCCGATGATCGGCTGAATACCAGTGGCGGCAACTTTTTCCGAAAACTCGAGGGCGCCGAAAAGATTGTTGGTATCGGTGAGGCCCATTGCCGGCATGGCGTTCGCCTCGGCCAGTTTTGCGAGCTTGTTAATCTGAATCGCGCCTTCCAGCAGCGAGTATGCGGAATGAACCTTGAGATGCACGAAGCGACACCCGGCCTGGCCGTTCGCATCTCGAGAAGGCGTGTTCGGAATCGGATGAGCCATGGACCGATCTTGGACCGCAAGTAGGACCGGCGTAAACCCTTTCGCGAGGCTATCCCAAACCCAAAAAGCGGCTAATGGACCGCGCCGGGGGCTACTTCTATCAATTGGCCCGCCTCAAGGCGCAGCACCCGGTCCATGCGCGAGGCGAGCTCCAAATTGTGCGTGGCAATCAACGCCGCCACTCCTTCACTCCGGAACAGTCCGACGAGTTCCTTAAAGACCGTCTCGGATGTACGCGGATCAAGGTTGCCTGTCGGTTCATCGGCCAGAATAAGCCTGGGCCTGTTAGCGAGCGCCCGGCAGATTGCGGTTCGCTGCTGTTCTCCCCCTGACAGCTGGGCCGGCCGATGATCCAATCGTTCCCCAAGACCCAGCGCGCCGAGAAGCGACCTCGCGCGCTCCTCTGCCGCGCGGCGCGACTTCCCCATAATCATCAGAGGAATAACGACGTTTTCGAGTGCAGAAAATTCCGGCAGGAGCTGATGGAACTGGTAGATGAAGCCAATCTCGGCACGGCGCATGCGCGTGCGCTCGCCATCATCGAGCATCGCGCAATCCCTTCCGCCAATAATGACCTTTCCGGCATCAGGGCTCTCGAGAAGCCCAGCAATGTGAAGCAGCGTTGACTTGCCTGCCCCCGATGGTCCAACGAGCGCAACGGCCTCTCCGACGCCGACCACCGCGGAAGCCCCCGACAGAACGACAATCTCACGTTCGCCTTGTCTGAAAGAGCGCTTCAGTCCTTCGAGGGTCAGTACGGGTTGGGCAGACCGCTCAAGCATCACCGTGCCTCTCACTCGTATCTGAGGGCTTCGACGGGATCGAGGCGCGATGCCCGCCAGGAGGGATAGAGCGTTGCCAACACCGAAAGCGTCAGGGCCATGGCCACGATGGACCCCGTTTCCACAGGATTAATATCTGCCGGTAGCCTGGTGAGATAGTAAACCTGAGGATCGAAGACGGTGGTTCCAGTCATCCATTGCACTACGCCCCGGATCTTCTCGATGTTCCAGCAGAAGACCACACCCAGTATGAGCCCAGCCAGCGTGCCGACGACCCCGATCGCGGCCCCCGTCATGAGGAAGACGCGCATTATGGCGCCCTTCGTGGCCCCCATCGTTCGCAATACGGCAATGTCGCGGCCCTTGTCTTTCACAAGCATCATCATTCCGGAAATGATGTTCAGGGCAGCCACCAGGATTATGAGCGAGAGAATGATGAACATCACGTTTCGCTCGACCTCGAGCACGGTAAAGAAGGTCTCGTTTCTTTGTCGCCAATCGCTCGTATGAATGGTCGGCCCGCCCGCTTCGCGCAAGAGCAGTGTGAACTCGGCTACCCGCTCGGGGTCCTCAATTACGACTTCCAGGACGTCAACCTCGCCCTGTTTTGAGAAGTATTTCTGAGCTTCTGCCAATGGCATGAAGATCATGCTCTTGTCGTATTCCGACATGCCGAGTTCGAAAATGGCGCTGATCGTGTAGGGCTTGGTGCGCGGGGCGGTCCCAAATGGTGTCGTGGCGCCCCGTGGCGTGATGAGCGTGATCTGGTCGCCAACGTTCACCCGAAGGGAATTCGCGAGACGAGTCCCAATCGCTATCCCTGATTGCTGATCAAAACCATCGAGCGTGCCGAGCCGCACATTGTCTGCGACCAAGGGTAGCGACTTGATGTCAGCCTCAGCTAGTCCCCGCACTAAAGCGCCGAGAGCCTGAAATTGTGAAGAGACCATCACCTGACCCTCGATGAGGGGCAAGACGCGCTTCACGCCCGGAATGGCAGCCAGTTTGAGGCCCACTTCCGCGTATTCGGTAAATGGCTCGCCAATGCGCTGAACGATGACATGCCCATTGAGGCCGAGAATCTTGGCGAAGAGGTCCTTGCGAAAGCCGTTCATCACCGCCATCACAATAATGAGCGTCGCCACGCCGAGCATGATGCCAACGAATGAGAAGCCGGCAATGACCGAAATGAAGCCTTCCGCACGTCTTGCACGCAGATATCGTGTGGCGAGCAGCCACTCGAACGGCGCAAAGGGCTTCGTATCTTTAACCCCGGCAGTCAAATACTTCTCCTTGGCCCTTACGCCCCTCGGACTGGGGCAATACTTCACTTCCCCTTACGCCAGCACCCGCTGTTGCTTCACGAGATCAATCACACGTTTAAGGCCCGCCTCCAAGGGCAGCGTTTCACGCTCGCCAGATTTGCGGTGCTTCAATTCCAATTCACCTGACTTGAGGCCCTTGGGTCCAACGATAACTTGGTAGGGAATGCCGATAAGATCCATCGTCGCGAACTTCGCGCCCGCACGTTCATCGGTATCGTCGTAGAGAACATCGATGCCGGCATTGCAGAGCTTGTCGTAGAGTTCGCCGCACGCGCCGTCTGTATCCTTGTCGCCAATCTTGAGATTGATGAGAGCGGTCTCGAACGGAGCCACCGGTACCGGCCAGATGGCGCCTGCCGCGTCGTGACTGGCTTCGATAATGGCCCCCGCCAAGCGCGAGACACCAATTCCGTATGACCCCATCTGAAGCGTCACCTGCTTGCCGTCCGGCCCCTGAACCTTGCATCCCATGGGCTCCGAGTACTTGGTCCCGAAGTAGAAAATATGACCGACCTCGATGCCGCGGGCGGAAATGCGCGATTCCTCTGGTACCTCCTTCTCGAAGCGAGCCGTGTCGTGCTTTTCCTCTGTCGCGGCGTACTTGCTGGTCCATGCCTTAATGATCGGCGAGAGGTCACCGTCGAAGTCCGTATCGGCGGGTGGAACCCCTCCCTCGATGAGATCCTTGTGACAATAAACCTGACTCTCGCCGGTCTCGGCCAAAATTATGAATTCGTGGCTCA
>CAZSNH010000052.1:0-10693 GCA_964607855.1 uncultured Hyphomicrobium sp.
CTTACGCGGGGGGACAAGACGCACCCCATCATCATCTATTGCCTTGCCAACTGCTGGATGGGCTGGAACGCCGTGAAGCGAGCGGCAAGCTATGGATACACATCGCTCTACTGGTACCCTGAAGGCACCGACGGCTGGCGTGACTGGGACGGAAAGCTCGAGCAGGCGACCCCCGTTTCCATGGTCCCGGCCACTTCCAAACACGATGTTCAAACGCCACCGCTGCGGGTCAAATGAAGCTACCTCTAGTGATCGCGCTTTTTCTCACCACTTTTCGGCGTTGATTGGGATTGCAGCACCTTCCGTTCTCATCCAGTGGCCCGCACAAGCCGAGAAGGCGTGCTGCCTCCGAAGATCGCTACTCGGGTACCATCGCCAACGTGCGGATAATCTGTTGCCCAGAGATTGAGATCGAAGCATTCTTCAGAATTTGAATTGCTAAAGTGAATGGCGATCCCGGCAGGATTTGAACCTGCGACCCCCTGCTTAGAAGGCAGGTGCTCTATCCAGCTGAGCTACGGGATCCGGCGCGCAAGCGCTCTCCGATTAGGGGAGCAGACAGGTTATGGCAAGATAGCGTGACGAAAGGGTTGCAGGGAATAGCTTTCACCTGGACGAGCTGGGCAAAATCGCATGAAAGCTGCGATTCCGGCCAATTGTGCCACTTGTCGCCACCTTCGGCGGCGGCTAGCTATTTTCGCATCGATTGAGCGAGTGGCTGTCCCCCTGCCGCTTCTCATCGTCTGCCGAGAGGAACCCCACTGGTGACCACAGCTCATCTGCACCTGCTCCGCCTTGCGAGATGTGGAGCAGCACTAGCCACACTCGTCGTCCTGCCCTGTGAGGCATGGGCTGGTGACCCGGCGCTTTCTGACGTCGTTCGGATTGCCGGCATCCCACTCGACTTTGCGCTATTTGCCGCGACGCTTCTCGGAATTGCCCTCTTTCATCACCGCACGCTCGAAGTGGCGCTCTCTGGATTGGCCGCCATCATTCTCTATAAACTGACCTTTGCAGGTTTCCGGGAAGGCGCCGGATTCGTTGGGCTCGCCCACCACATGGAGCACGAGTGGGTGACGCTCGTTAATCTCTTCTTGCTTCTCACCGGCTTCGCGGTTCTCTCGCGTCATTTCGAGGAGAGTCACATTCCGGCAGAAATGCCGGCCATCCTTCCCGACGACTGGACGGGGGGATTGGCGCTTCTCGTGATAGTCTTCATTCTTTCAGCGTTTCTTGACAACATCGCAGCGGCCATCATTGGCGGTACTGTGGCGCGGACGGTGTATAATGGGCGCGTTCACATCGGGTATCTGGCCGCCATCGTCGCGGCGTCGAATGCTGGTGGCGCCGGAAGCGTCGTTGGAGATACGACGACCACAATGGTGTGGATTGCGGGCGTAAGCCCCGTCGATGTCTTACACGCTTATGTCGCCGCGATCGCAGCCTTCATCGTTTTTGCAATTCCAGCAGCGCGCCGGCAACAGAGCCATCAACCGATTGAGAAAGACGCGCCACGCGGCATGCATCTTGAGTGGACGCGCGTGCTGATCGTCGCTTTCATTCTCGCTGCCGCCATTGCCGCAAACGTGCTCGCCAACCTCTATGCGCCAGACCTTCTCAAAGCGCTGCCGATCTTAGGACTTACCGTATGGGCCGCCATCCTTTTCACCGCCGCTCTGCGCCGCCCGGACTGGTCGATTCTACCTGAGGCGACCAAGGGTAGCGTATTTCTTCTGGCGCTTGTTGCATCTGCCTCGCTGATGCCCGTCGAAGAGTTGCCGCCGGCATCGTGGACCGTAACCCTTGGACTTGGCTTCGCCTCCTCTGTCTTCGACAACATCCCCTTGACGGCCCTTGCGCTCAAACAAGGCGGTTACGATTGGGGCTTGCTGGCCTTTGCGGTGGGCTTTGGAGGCTCGATGATCTGGTTCGGCTCCTCGGCAGGCGTCGCCATTTCGAATCTCTATCCCGAGGCGCGCTCGGTCACGGCATGGCTCGCAGCCGGCTGGCCCATTGTTGCAGGCTACGTCGTCGGCTTTTTCGTGCTGCTCGCTTTGCTCGGCTGGCAACCGCTGCCGCTCGAGAAATAGCCTCAGTGCGTCCACGGCACCTTGCGGTCGAAGCGGAAATTATCGGCATACGACTTGGCAATCGGCTTGCGGGGACTTGGCTCAATGACCGTGTAGGCGATGCCCTCGCGCTCCGCGTATTTGATGGCCGCTTCCTTGCTCGCAAAGCTCAGGCGCACTTGGCGGCGCATATCGCGCGAGCTCGTCCAGCCCATCAGCGGATCGATCTCGACGGCATCTTCTGGCTCAAAATCCAGCACCCACATCTTGGTGCCGGCCTCACCCGACTGCATCGCCGATTTCGCGCGCTTATAGATTCGTGCGGCCATGACCGAACCATCCAGTTCAAGAGCGAGCAAGGTATGGTCGGGGCGACAGTATTCGAAACTGCGACCCCCTGCTCCCAAAGCAGGTGCTCTACCAGGCTGAGCTACGCCCCGAGGTCTTGCTACGGGGGCACTTCTCAGGCGTTTTGCCTTCCCCGTCAAGCCCGCCGTAAGAGGCTGGCGATTGAATGCCTTACGGCTTGAAATGTGGGTGAACGACTTTGTCGCCAGGTTTCAGTCCGAGGCGTTCTGCAGCTCCGCCCGCAATCTCGAGAACGCCCGTGACAGGACCAGAAGAGTCAATCACCCGCTCGGAGTGCGGCTCTGTGTGCGCCTCAATGCGGTGGATCGTGCCGTCGGATCGTATGAACACCATATCAAGTGGGATGAAGGTATTCTTCATCCACATCCGGACCTCGTCCGGCTTTTCATAAACGAAGAGCATGCCGGCGTTTTCGGCGAGCCCCGTGCGAAACATCAGACCCTGGCGGTGCTGGTCTGGCGTTTCCGCAAGCTCGATCTCGAAAGACCGCTTGCCTCCGGCGGTCACGATTTCAAGGCGGTCCCTCTTGAAGCGGTTCTCACTCTGTGGCGCCCTTGGCTGGGACATGTGATAGAGGCCGGCGCCGGCCACAGCAAAAAGAAAAAGGGCCGCGACCATCGCAGCCCTCTTCGATAATCCTTGCTCTTTCATGCGCCCGTCCACTTAGTGCGGCGGAGGCATTCCCGCGCCGTCGGGACGCAGCTCAGCAGCCATGCAGCCCTTGGAACCGGTACCCCAGCGAACCTGCACGATCTGCCCCGGTCTCAGCTCGGTGAAGCCGAACCGGCGCAGCGTCTCCATGTGAACGAATATGTCAGGCGTGCCCTCGCCCCTTGTCAAGAAGCCGAAGCCGCGCACGCGGTTGAACCACTTGACCATGGCGCGTTCCCAGTCGCTTTCCGCTTGCACGTGAACGTGGGTGCGCTGCGGCAGCAAAGAGGGATGGATGGCCGTGCTTTCGTCCATTGCAAGAATGCGGAATGCCTGCATGCCCTTTGGCCGGCGCATAACCTGACAGTGTACTCGGGCACCTTCATAGGCAGTCTGGTACCCCCCGGCTCTTAAGCATGTGACGTGCAAAAGAACATCTTGAAGGCCGTTGTCAGGAACGATGAAACCATAGCCCTTCGAAACGTCGAACCACTTTATCGATCCTGCGATCTCGAAGACCTCCAGTGCGCCTTCCTCAAGAGCAGCACCCTCATGCTGCTCCGATGCGCTTCCGGACGCAAACCCCGGAGACGGATACTCCGGAGGCTGCTTAGAAGAATCCCCCATAGGTTACCCCGCTTACTTGTTCTTACCCAGTTGCACCGGCCTACTTGCGAATGCTGCCCACTCCAGATGCCCTCTCGAGTCGGCGCCGCGATCAGCGATGCAAAGCGGAAGATAGCACTGGTCGTGATGATGGCCATCACAAATTGGTTGTCGAATGCATCACATCTGTGGAGCGTCGCATTCGCGCACCGCGCGATCAGCATAACAAACTGAAAGCCCGCCATTTTCGGCGCGTGATTCGTCAACAGCAATGTTCTGAGAACGCGCGTCAACGTGTCGTGAATCACCACCTCGCAAGAGTGCAAGCGTCTTTTTGCCCACACCGGGATTCGCGCGCAAACACTTGCAAATTCGACGACCCATCGAGCGCAGGAATGACCCGGGTTGCACATCGCTATCCACGCGATTTCCCCACTTGCTGGGCTGACATCCCCCATTTCGCGCACAAGCAATTTTCTTGACAGTGAAAGAAGTGCTTTGAGGAGAGCGAGTTGGCAGCAGGATGTTCAAAGTGTATCTCTCGAAAGAAAGATGGGCCGTTCGACGAAGCATCAGGGATCGATACATGCGTTATCTGCACACGATGGTGCGCATCAGCAACATCGAGAAGAGCCTCGATTTCTACTGCCGGATTTTGGGCTTCAAGGAGACGCGCCGCATAGAGAATCCGTCCGGACGATTCACGCTCATCTTTCTTGTCGCACCACACGACGAAGCGCGCGCGGCGAATGAATGGGCGCCCCTGCTCGAGCTTACATATAATTGGGACGAGCACGAGTACGGCAGTGGGCGAAATTTCGGCCATCTCGCCTTCGAAGTCGACAACATCTACGAGACGTGCGAGCGCATTGCCGCCGCCGGCGTCACTATCAACCGTCCGCCCCGCGATGGGCGCATGGCCTTTATCCGCTCGCCGGACAACATTTCGATCGAGCTTCTGCAGAAGGGTGGGGCTCTTCCTAAGGCCGAGCCTTGGGCGTCCATGCCGAACTCGGGGACCTGGTGAGCACGCCTACGGCCGAATCCAGAGGGAAAGCTCCGATTGCCGTCATTGGTGCCGGTCCTGCCGGGTTGATGGCGGCAGAGCGGCTGCTCGAGCGCGGCCACGAGGTGACGATTTACGAGCGCATGCCCTCTCCGGCCCGCAAATTTCTTATGGCTGGACGCGGCGGCCTCAATCTCACCCACAGCGAGCCGCTCGAAGTGTTTCTGCAGCGCTACCGGCCCCGGCACACAATAATCGATGAAGCCGTGCGCGCCTTTCCTCCCAAGGCCTTGTTGGCGTGGGCGCACGGCCTCGGCATCGAAACGTTCGTCGGTTCGAGCGGACGCGTCTTTCCGAAGGATCTCAAAGCGTCACCCCTGCTCCGTGCCTGGATACGCCGGCTCAAGCGGTTTGGTGCCGTCTGGTGCATGGGGCACCGCTGGACCGGTTGGGATTCTGGGGGCCGCCTCACCTTCATGACGCCGAAAGGGGAAATCGTGACAAAGCATTGCTCGGCTGCTCTGCTCGCGCTTGGTGGAGCAAGTTGGCCGCGCCTCGGCTCCGACGGGAGTTGGTTCGAGATATTGGCTGCCAAAGGGATTCCGTTAACACCCCTGGCGCCGTCGAATGCCGGACTGATGATTGGTTGGTCGGAAATCTTCCGCAATCGTTTCGCGGGCGCACCGCTGAAGCGCATTTCGCTCTCATTCAATGGAGTCTTGTATCGCGGAGAGGCTGTAATCACCAAATCCGGTCTCGAAGGTGGTGCCGTCTATGCGCTGAGTGGTGACATCCGGGATGCTCTCGCTGCCGGAGAATCCGCCTGTCTCAGCCTTGATTTGCGCCCGGATGTCGATGTGCAAGACTTGATGGGCCGGCTAAGCAGGGCAAGCTCCAAACAATCCATGTCGAACGTGCTTCGAAAATGCGCCACCCTCTCGCCAGCTGCTATTGGCCTCTTGCGCGAAGCGGGGCCGTTGCCCAGGGAGCCGGCCGCACTCGCACAAATCATCAAGAATGTGCCGCTCTCGGTTTCCGGCATCAGCGGATTGGCAAGGGCAATCTCGAGTGCCGGGGGCATACGGTTGGATGCCGTCGATGGAGGCTTCATGCTGCGATCTCTGCCCGGGGTTTTCGTGGCTGGAGAGGTTCTCGACTGGGAAGCCCCGACGGGCGGATATCTCCTGCAAGCCTGCTTCGCCTCAGGCGTCGCGGCGGCAACTGGGATTGATAGATGGTTGTCTGAACATGGCGCCAAACCTTAACAACTGCTTGCGACAAAGGCCGCGTCTGCGACAAAGCCGCTCGTTGGCCCTGGGGCTACAAACAAACGATCCTCAAATTCCCCATGCGAGTAATATTTTTCTTCCAAGTTCGTTTATTAGAACGGCATGCTATACTTATTTCCAAAAGGCCCTTCTCTTTGAAACCATTTTCTCATAAGTTCCGCAGCGACCGGAGGGTACCATGGCAACGATAAAGCTGCGCGGTGCTCCAGGCGGACGCCCTGGAGCGCCAAAAGGAACGTCTGCGCCACGAGCCGAAGCCCATGCAGCGGCCGCGCTCGACAAAGAACTTGCTTTGCTGCCGTCACTCGAGGAGCGGATTAGGGCACTGCGCAAGGCCGTTAGGGGCCGCATTACGTTTTCGACAAGCCTCGGTCTTGAGGACCAAGCCATCTTGCACGCCATTGCAGCAACTCAAGCTGAAATTGACGTCTTTACACTCGACACGGGACGCCATTTCCCTGAGACGCTGGAGACCATCGCAAATAGCGAGCTCAGGTATGGCGTCAAGATCCGGCTGGTGGCGCCTGATGCCGCCGAGGTCGAAGCACTCGTTGCCCGTGACGGCGTCTTTGGATTCCGTCAGTCCATCGAAGCCCGCAAAGCTTGTTGTGAAATTCGAAAGGTGCGCCCGCTGAACCGCGCCCTCATTGGTGCTTCGGGCTGGATTACCGGTCTGCGCCGGTCGCAGTCGGACGGCCGTGCCGACACGCCATTTGCATCCTGGGATGGCGAACACGCGCTCATCAAGCTCAATCCGATAGCCGATTGGTCGCTTGAAACACTCGACGCATACGTCAGCAATAACGAAGTCCCGATCAATCCTCTCCATGCCAAGGGCTTCCCATCGATCGGCTGCCAGCCCTGTACGCGCGCCATCAAGCCCGGCGAGGACATTCGTGCCGGACGATGGTGGTGGGAAAATGAAGACGGCAAGGAATGCGGCCTTCACAACCGGCCGAAAAATTTCAAGCCCGAGGAACAAACATCATGACGGCATCCATTTCGCACCTCGACCTGCTCGAGGCGGAAAGCATTCATATCTTCCGCGAGGCTGCGGCCCAGTTCCGCAGGCCCGTGCTTCTCTATTCCATCGGCAAGGATTCGACCGTTCTGCTGCATCTGGCACGCAAGGCCTTTTATCCTCAGAAGCCGCCGTTCCCTCTGCTCCATGTCGACACGACATGGAAGTTCAAGGACATGATCGCCTTCCGCGACAAGACGGCCAAGGACTTCGGTCTGGAACTCATCGTTCACACGAATCATGACGGCCTTGCCAAGGGCATCAACCCGCAAGACTACGCGCCCTCCGTCTACACCGACGTCATGAAGACGGTGCCGCTCAAGGAAGCGCTCGACAAGTATCAGTTCGACGCGGCCTTCGGCGGTGCCCGGCGCGATGAGGAAGCAAGCCGCGCCAAGGAGCGCGTCTTCTCATTCCGCGCCGCCGGTCACCGCTGGGATCCGCGCCGTCAGCGCCCTGAGATGTGGAACCTGCTCAATGGACGTCTCGGCGCCGGCGAGACGGTGCGCGTCTTCCCGCTCTCCAACTGGACCGAGCGCGACGTGTGGAGGTATCTGCTGCGCGAAAAACTCGAGGTCGTTCCGCTTTACTTCGCTGCTGATCGCCCGACCGTCATCCGCAACGGCCAGATCCTCATGGTGGACGATGAGCGCTTCAGATTGAAGCCCGGCGAAAAGGTCGTGATGCGCAAGATCCGCTTCCGCACGCTCGGCTGCTATCCGTTGACGGCTGCGGTCGAGTCTAATGCCGCAGACATGCAAAGCGTCGTCGAAGAAACGCTCGGCGCCCGCACTTCTGAGCGCCAGGGACGCCTCATCGACCACGATCAGACCGGTGCCATGGAGAAGAAGAAGCAGGAGGGCTACTTTTAATGACCGCCCAGCGCGCCGTTCAGCGAGCCGAGGCCGAAGTGCTTCCGAAGCGCTCGGTTAAGGAAACTCCGAAGCCCGTGCTCACCCAAGAGCTCTCGGGCATGATCCACATTCTGACGTGCGGGTCCGTCGACGACGGCAAGTCGACGCTGATCGGCCGCCTGCTTTGGGATGCCACCGACCTCTATGACGATCAGCGCGAGACACTCAAGCGCGGCAAAACCGTCGACGGGGGAAATCCGGATTTCAGCCTGCTCATGGACGGCCTCGTCGCCGAACGCGAGCAGGGCATCACGATCGACATCGCCTGGCGCTTTTTCGACACCGAACACCGCCGCTTCGTGGTTATCGATAGCCCCGGCCACGAGCAGTACACGCGTAACATGGCATCTGGTGCTTCGCATGCCGACGTTGCCATCATGCTGATCGACGCCCGCCACGGCGTGAAACGCCAGACGCGCCGGCACGCCGCCATTCTCGACCTCATGGGCGTGAAGCGCGTCATTCTCACCGTGAACAAGATGGACCTCGTCGACTGGTCGGAAGCTCGCTTCCGCGAGATCGAAGCCGACTTCCGCAACCTGTGCCTGCGCTTCGACTTCCTGGAAGCACTCACCATTCCAGTCTCGGCCGTTTCGGGCGACAACGTTGCCAGAAAATCGGAACGCATGCCTTGGTACACAGGCCCGCATCTCCTCCAGCACCTAGAGGAAATGCCGAGCCGCGGCTCACACGCCGCCGGTCCGTTCCGGATGCCCGTGCAAACAGTCGTGCGCGACGGGCGCGATTTCCGCGGACTTGCCGGGACCGTGAGTTCGGGTACCGTACACCTCGGCGACACGATCTTCGACGTGCTGAGCACCCGCAGCGCGAAGGTCAAACGGATCTCGACCATGGATGGCGATCTCAAGCAGGCGATCCAGGGCCAGGCGGTCGCCATCCAGCTCGATATCGACCTCGACATTTCGCGTGGCGCCGTTCTCTCAACTCCGGCTACTCATCCGACGCCCGCTCGCAGCATAGAAACCAAACTCGTTTGGCTCTCAGAACGGGGATTCGACGTCGATACGGGCTATCTGCTGCGCACGGCAACTGATCTCGTGCCAATTTCCGGCATCGAGATTAAGGCTCGTCTCGATCTCGAAACGATGGTGCAGCATCCCATCGCTCAGTGCGGAGTGAATGATATTGCGATCGCTCACATTGATCTCGGCCGTCCGACGGCCATCGATCCCTTCGCTAACGCGCCTGAGACGGGTTGCTTCATGCTGGTCGATGCAATCTCGGGGGCATCCGTCGCTGGCGGCGTCGTTACAGCAGCTTCGCCCGTGGCCGGGAAATCGGAGGATGACGTTTTCGTTCTAACGCGAGCCATGCTCGAGAGAGGACTGTGTGCGGATCTGAAGGACGTGCCGGGATCAGAAGAAGAGTTCCGGCGGCGCGCGAATGAAGTTGCTCTCATTCTGCGATCAGCGGGCGTGGCGGTAAAGATCGAAGGCCCGCAGGATTTCCAGATTTAGAATTGCACATTTGTCATCAGAGCCACTCCGATGTCGGACGACATTCTACTTTTCATAATCGTGGGTTTTGTCGCTCAGATGATCGATGGCGCCATCGGCATGGCCTATGGGGTGACCTCATCTTCGGTACTCCTCAGCATCGGCGTGCCTCCAGCCACCGTAAGCGCGTGCGTGCATGCGGCCGAAACGTTCACGACGGGTGCCTCCGGCCTCGCGCACTGGAAGTTTGGAAACGTCGATAAGAAGCTTCTGGCCCGGCTCGTCATCCCTGGCATGATCGGCGGGACCATCGGCGCCTATGTGCTGACGGAGCTGCCAGGCGAAATCCTCAAGCCCTACATTAGCGGCTATCTTCTCATTCTGGGTGTTCTCATCATCCTGAAGGCCCTCGCCAAGACTCCCATCGAAGGGGCAAAACCGAAGGCTATTGCTCCGCTCGGCTTTGTTGGCGGCCTTTTGGATGCGATGGGCGGCGGTGGCTGGGGACCGCTCGTGACGTCGTCCTTGCTCGGACAAGGGACGGAGCCACGTTACGCAATTGGATCGGTCAATCTCGCAGAATTCTTTGTGACCTTGACGATTTCGACGACATTCTTCCTCACCGTCGGTTTGGAGCTCTGGCCGATTATCACCGGTCTTATTATTGGCGGCGTCGTCGCCGCCCCGTTCGCCGCACTGGCAACCAAGCATCTTCCCGACCAAGTCCTGATGATGATTGTCGGCAGCGTCGTCGTTCTTCTGAGCATGCGAACAATTCTGAATGCGATGGCATGAGCCGAAGATGCTGAATATAGTGACCTCCCAAACCATCCATTCGCCAAAGCCAAGTGTGACGCGCGCCCCATGGAACTAGTCTTCTCCAGTCCCTGGGCCGTCATCGTTAGCGGCGGCTTCATCATCGGATTTCTGATTGGAATAACCGGGGTCGGCGCGGGCTCGCTTACGACCCCACTCTTGATCTGGGTTGGCTATTCACCCGCCATCGCGGTCGGCACGGATCTGCTTTTCGCTTCCCTTACCAAGGCAAGCGCCGCACTGCGTCATCACCGGCTTGGCAACGTGAATTGGGGCATTCTGGGCTGGCTTGCTGCTGGAAGCTTGCCAGGGGCAATCACAATCCTGGTCTGGCTTTATTTTGCCGAGCCCGAACAGGAATTTCTCGCCGTCACCATCCGCCAAGTCCTGGCCCTCGCTCTCGTCATCAGCGCCTTTGCCATCCTGGTGAGTGCATGGCTGAGGCGTCATCGTCCGCCTGAAGAACACGCCGCGATAAACGTACCGCTCCGCATT
>CAZSNH010000053.1:0-10676 GCA_964607855.1 uncultured Hyphomicrobium sp.
CGGCAAACGGCTTCATTCGCATTCGTCGATCATGAAGGAAATTGCATGCCAAAACAACGCACCCTGAGCATCATCAAACCTGATGCCACTCGGCGCAACGTTACCGGTGGTATCAATGCGCTCATCGAAAAGGCCGGCCTCAGAATCATCGCTCAAAAGCGAGTCATCTGGAGCAAGGCTCAGGCGCAGAAGTTCTACGCCGAACACAAAGGTAAGCCATTTTACGACGAGCTTGTGGCCTTCATGACTTCAGGCCCGATCGTCCTGCAAGTGCTCGAGGGCAGTAACGCGATAGCGAAGTACCGCGAGGTCATGGGCAAGACAGATCCCAAGGAAGCCGCCGAAGGTACGATCCGCAAGACGTTTGCACTCTCGAAGGGAGAGAACTCGGTCCATGGCTCGGACAGCCCGGAGTCGGCCAAGCGCGAAATTTCCCTCACCTTCAAAGAGAAAGAAATCGTCGGCTGACGCCGGTTTGCTCCTCCCCTCACGTTCGATCTGGGGGGAGAGCCCCTTCCAGGAATCTTAGAAGAGTTGTCGCCGACTCGTTGGGATACTGATCGAGGAAGAAGTGTCCGCCTGGAAGCATTGCGGTTTGCATGTTGGCAAGCCGCTCGCGCCACACCGCGTCCATATCAAATAGCTTGTGCATGACGCCATGCTCGCCCCAGAAGACGAGGGCGGGCGCATTTACCCTGCGCTGATTGTCCGCAGTGTCATGCTCAAGGTCGATCGAGGCGGCTGCCCGATAATCCGAGCATGATCCGTGATGCATCCCCCTGTCGCGCCAGCATCGACGGTATTCGGCAAGCATTTCGGAATCGAAGTCCTCAAGCCGGGTTTTGCCCCAGCCCAAAAGGCACGTCTCGTAGAAGAAGTCTGGATCGTTGCCAATGAGCCTTTCGGGAAAAGGCTCTGGTTGGGAAAGGAAATACCAGTGCCAGTAAGCCCCCGCGATCAGCCGGTTTGTCGACATGAACATCGAATACGTGGGTGCAATATCGATAACGGCCAGCGAAATCACGCTCTCGGGTCTGTCGAGCGCCATACGATAGGCCGTTCGCCCGCCCCGGTCGTGCCCAATGACGTGAAATCGTTCGTGCCCCAAAGCCTGCATCAGGCCGAACATGTCGCTGCCCATGGTGCGGAAGGAATAGGTCGCATTGCCGGGCTCGTTCTTGGGTTTCGAGCTGTCGCCATAACCGCGAAGATCGGCCGCGACGACCGTGTAGCTGCGGGCTAGGATGGGCGCAATGCGTGCCCAGAGTGCCTTGCACTGCGGATAGCCGTGAAGGAGCAGCACCGGTGGGCCCGAGCCCGTTGCAACGGCGGAGATCGTCACATCGCCGACGTTGATGCGATGCTTGGCAAAGGTCTCGAACATGTGCATCCCCATCCGTTTTGCCGCATCTTACTGCCGGGATGTCTCGACGCCACTCCCGTATGCCTTGTAAGAAGGGAGACTGCGTTCTCATGCAGGAATACATTTCATGACGGTCCGCATTCGCCCACTCGAGGCCGCTGATCACGATCGGTGGCTCGAGCTTTGGAACGGCTACCTCGAATTTTATAAGGAAGAGCTTCCCCAGGACATTACGAAACTTACTTGGCGGCGCATACTCTCCTCCGGCAGCGACCCATCCGGAATCTTCGGTATTGCAGCCATTGGCGAGGACGGCGAAATTATCGGCATCGCCCACTACATCTACCATCGATCCACTTGGGCGCGGGGCTGGTACTGCTATCTCGAGGATCTGTTCGTCGATCCCCGCGCACGGGGGCGTGGGGCAGGGCGTGCCTTGATTGGCGCCGTCAAACACGCCGCCCGCGAACACGGGTGCTCGCGCATGTATCTTGCGACCCAAGAGTTCAACGCGACGGCACGGGCCCTTTATGACACGGTTTTGACCTTGTCGCCCTTCGTGCAATACCGCGTCAATCTCGATTGATTACGCAGGCTGCGGTCAGCTCAGTTCGCGAATGCGGAAATGGAGCCCGCCCTTCGGCGTCAGCGTGACCGTACCGTTGATGCCGGGAGGCTCGTCGCCGACGTACTCCGGCCGGAAGCGGCGAAGCAGAATGGATAGCGCGAGCGTGTTCTCGACTTGGCTCATGGCGCCGCCGATGCAACTGCGTTTACCGCCACCGAGCGGAACATAGGTATAGGGCTTGCGCTTCTTGACCGCGTCATCCATGAAGCGTTCAGGGCGGAACTCCTCGGGCGCTTCCCAGTGCTTTGGCGAGTGATGGACGCCGTAAGAGAAAAGCACGATGCGATCGCCCGGCTTGATCTCCTTGCCACCGATGACGTCGGGCTTGGCGGCAACGCGAATAAGACCCCATACCGGCGGGTAAAGACGCATGGTCTCCTGAATGACGGCGCGCGTATAGGCGAGGCCCGGGTAATCGGCCGCTGTTGGATCCCGGTCGCCGTAGACCTGCTCGCCCTCGCGGCGAATGCGCTCGGCAGCCTCAGGAAACTTGCTCGTGAGGTACATGGCCCAGGCAAGCGTGAGCGCGGTCGTTTCCGTGCCGGCCCAAAGGTATTGCTTCATTTCGTCGATCGCCTGCTGGCGGTCGAATTCGGGGATCGAAGGGTCGGCAACCGCCTCTTCGATGATTTTGAGCAGCGTCCGCTCGCGCGTGTCCTTGGGGTCGGACGCCACGACCATGTCGGGAACCTGCGCCCAAAGCTCCATCGCCTTGGCCGCATCCTCGTCTGCCAGTTCGAAATCGCTGCCGGAGACCTTCTTGAGACGGATGGCCTTGTGGTTCATCACGTCGGTGTAGGTTTTCACGCACTTGAACACGATATGCGGATTGAACGGCATGTCGCGGCTGAAAAGCGCCTTGCAGATCATGTCGGCGGCGAGTGTCCAGGTCTGCTCGACCATTTCGAACGTTTCGCCGGTCTTTGCGAGTCCGGTCCAAAGATCCATCTTGGTCCGGATGGCGTCGAGGAAGAAAGGGATGTACTCGGCGAACATGTCCGGATGGAACGCCGGCTGCTGCGGCATCCGGATCTTCTGCCAGAGCGCGCCATCGTTAGTGATCATCGACTTGCCGAAGATCGGCTTCAGGCCGTCGAAGTACTTCACGTAGTCGTCGACTTTGGTGACGAGCACGTGCTTGAAATGCTCGGGCTCTGTCAGAAGCACGACCCGCTGATTCGCCATATTGACCGAGATGACGGGGCCATAGCGCTCGGCCATCATCATAAGCGTGCGCATCGGATTGTCGGGATCACCCTTCATGAGCGGCATCAGCTTGAACCAGATGCTGCTTTCTTCCCCGAGGCCTTGCGTGTGGGCTTGTTTGGCTTCTGCAGTCATTTCTCACTCATCTCTGACCCGGGTTCGAGGACCAGATGCCACAACCCGTTAACAGCCTGAATTTGTCGCAACTCGTTCCTTGGATGCGCCCAAAAAGGCGCCCGGGCTCATTCCTATGGAGCGGGCCAAGTCGCCGGGCAGTCCCGCGGGGAACGGTCAATATAATTTTTCTGCAGCAAGGGCTACCACCGAGCGGTCGAGGGTGTCCATTGCCGTGGCACTCGCCGCTTCACTTTGGCGCGCGCTTTTGCGATGGAATTTTTGAAAATCTCTGATTTAGATCATATGGTTGGAAATAATGCGCCGGGCTTCAGGTTAATGCCGGGTTTGAAGCAAACCTTTTCGCCCTCAACCCACGCTTCGCCGCTCGCAACGAGCTTAAGAGCGTAAGGGTAGAGCTTGTGCTCGGCGGCGAGCACGCGGGCTGCTAAAATTTCCGCATTGTCCGTCGCAAGAACCGGCACTCTCGACTGAGCGATGATCGGGCCTTCGTCCATCTCGGGCCGTACGAAGTGGACCGTGCATCCCGCCTCTCCAACACCGGCTCGGAGCGCCCGTTCGTGCGTGTGCAGCCCCTTGAAATCGGGGAGCAGCGAGGGATGAATGTTGATCATCCGGTTGCGCCACTTCTCGACAAATTGAGCGGTCATGAGGCGCATGAAGCCGGCAAGGCAGACGAGATCGACGCGTGAGGCGTTGAGCACGCCGTCGAGCTGACTCTCGAAGTGCTCCCTGTTTTCGTAAAGCTTGTGATCGAGGGAAAGTGTTGGAATACCAGCTTGCTTGGCCCAGGCTAATCCGGGTGCATCTGGCCGGTTTGATATGACGACGACGGCTTCGGCCGGGTAGCCTGGCGCACGCATAGCTTCGACGAGGCTCATCATGTTCGAGCCGCGGCCGGAAATTAAAATCGCGATGCGCTTCTTTGCTGATGTCACGCGTGGTCTTCCGTTTCGTGATTGGGTTGGTCTCGGCCATGCTGTACCTTCGGCCTCTGTGCGAAACAAGATTGGTTAGACTCCGCTGCGAAGGCAATCTGGGGCTTTGGGTTCAATGGTACATCTCCTGCGGAGTTCTCGATCATGACAATGCGCGACTGGACCACCCAATTTCCTGGGCTGCGGGACTTGGAGCCTGACCATGCGCAAACGCTGAGAAACGAGAGCCGCGTGGTGCAGCTTCCGGAAGGGACGCGCATTTTCGGTCCCGGCCAGTCGCCCGAAAACTATCTGCTGCTCCTCAAAGGATCGGTGCGCGTGCAGCAGGTATCCGAATCGGGCCGTGAAATCGTGCTCTACAGGGTTTTGGCGGGCGAGAGCTGCGCGCTTACGACCGCCTGTCTTATGGGCCACGAGGAATACCAGGCTGAGGCCATTGCGGAAACCAGCATCGAGGCGGTTGCCATTCCGCGCGCAACCTTCGACACCCTCATCACTCAATCGCCGGTGTTCCGGAAATTCGTCTTTTCCGCTTTCAGCAATCGCATTACCGATCTGTTCCGTCTCGTTGAAGAGGTTGCCTTTTCGCGGATCGACATCCGCCTCGCGCATAAACTTCTCGATCTCGGCGATCGCCATGGGCGTGTCGCGTTGACGCATCAGCAACTCGCTTCCGAACTCGGGACGGCGCGCGAGGTGGTGAGCCGGCAGCTCAACGAATTCCAGCGCCGGGGGTGGATTTCTGCTTCCCGCGGCGAAATCTCGATCACCGATAGAAGCGCTTTGTCGCAGCTTGCCGGATCGCACTGAGCAAATTCTTTGTGACTAGGTCACATACGTCAACTCGGTCCCAAGATTAAATGTTGCGCATCTCAACAGGGAGATGTGTCATGACTGCAAATGTCGGAAATCTCGATCGACTGCTTCGGATCGTCGCCGGGCTTGTACTATTGAGCTTGGTGTTCGTTGGACCGCAAACCTATTGGGGGCTCATCGGTCTCATTCCCCTTGTCACCGGGCTTGTGGGGTTCTGCCCCGCCTACCGGCTGTTCGGTCTCAGCAGCTGCCCGGCGGCAAGCCGCAGCGCATCACAATCTTAAGGGTAAGCACATCGTGCTTCATGCCTTTTTGTGGCCCCTGCAAATTCGTCTGCAACATGCGCGTTCCGGAGGGCAGAGATTAAAGGCAAGTCCCCCGAATGTTCATCGACGCCATGGTCTGGAGCGCTGTTTCCAGGAGCGGGGTGCTCCCGATCATGACGTGACGAGTACACAATGCGGAATTTGGTTAGAAAGCGAGCGGAGACCATGAGCAAGATCCCCCATGCCGTCGATCTCACGTTAAAGCCGGAGGTCAAGGCGTTCTTCGATGAAGCCACGAACACTGTGAGCTACGTCGTCAAGGACCCGCAGTCCAACGCATGTGCAATCATCGACAGCGTGATGGACATCGACTATGCGGCGGGCCGGATTTCTTATGATTCCGCCAATGCCATCATTCGCTACGTCGAAGATAACAACCTCAAGGTGGAATGGCTGATCGAGACCCATGCCCACGCCGACCACTTGTCGGCCGCGCCTTACATTCAAGGCAAGCTCGGCGGCAAACTCGGTATCGGCGAGAACATCAAAATCGTGCAGGAGGTCTTCGGCAAGATCTTCAACGAAGGTACCGAATTCCAGCGCGATGGCAGCCAGTTCGACCGTCTGTTTAAGGACGGCGATACCTACAAAATCGGCGAGATGACCGCATTTGCCATGCTGACACCGGGACACACGCCGGCCTGCATGACGCACGTGATCGGAGACGCCGCGTTCGTCGGCGACACGCTCTTCATGCCGGACGGTGGAACGGCGCGTGCCGACTTTCCGGGCGGTGATGCGCGTACACTCTATCGTTCCATCAGGCGCGTACTCTCGTTGCCGGACGAGACTCGGCTTTTCATGTGCCACGACTATGCGCCGAACGGCCGTGAGATCCGCTGGGAGACGACGGTCGCCGAGGAGCGCCGATCGAACATCCATGTTCGGGATGGCGTGACGGAAGACGAATTCGTTGACATGCGCACTGCGCGAGATGCCGGGCTCGAACTGCCTCGGCTCATCATCCCCTCGATCCAGGTCAATATTCGCGGCGGCAACTTGCCGGAACCCGATGCAAGCGGGAAACGCCATCTCAAAGTTCCGATCAACGAGTTCTAAGTATGCGCCTCAAGGAGTCCACGCGAACTATCTTTCGGACGATTTCTTATTCACTCACTGGCGTTGTCGGTATCGCCCGAGGGAGGTTTTTCGATGTTTCCGGGAAGTGAATCATTGGCGGCCTTCGCCGGCGGCATCGTCGGAGTGGCCCTCGGCCTCATTGGCGGAGGTGGTTCCATACTGGCGGTCCCCTTGCTCGTATACGTTGTCGGCGTGCCATCTGCTCACGTGGCCATTGGAACGAGCGCCATCGCGGTCGCGTTGAGCGCGCTCGCCAATCTTGCCGGTCACGCGGTGCAAGGCCATGTGAAGTGGCCCTGTGCGATCGTCTTTGCCTTGGCGGGTACGCTTGGCGCGGTCTTGGGTTCCATGCTCGGTAAGGAAGTCGAGAGCACGCAGCTGCTCGTTCTCTTCGGCGCTCTAATGATGAGCATTGCCGTGGTCATGCTGTTCAAAAAGAACGGAGAAGGAGATATTGGCGTGCGCTTGACCTGGCTGACGGCGCCAGCTCTGCTTCCCCTGCTCGCCTTATATGGGGCGGGCGTCGGCGTTCTGGCTGGGTTCTTCGGGATCGGGGGCGGGTTTCTCGTTGTGCCCGGACTAATGGCCGCGACCGGCATGCCGCTTGCCAATGCCATCGCTTCCTCGCTCGTGTCGGTGGCGGCCTTTGGTACGGCGACAGCAGGAAGTTATGCGGCCTCTGGCTACGTCGACTGGCAACTCGTTGCGTACTTTGTTGTTGGTGGAATAGCCGGTGGCATTATTGGTCAGTTCCTTGGGCGGCGGCTCGGCACCAACAAGGCTCTGCTCACACGCCTGTTCGCTGCCGTGATCGCGTCGGCAGGAGCTTACATGATTTGGCGCGGCTTGGTGTGAGGCGACATCTAGAGCCGTAAGGTGCCACTATACTGAACAGCCCAAGCATTGCCCTTGCCTTTGGCAGCTGATCGCTCACCCGAGGGCAAGGTGATCTCGCCGATGACGTGCGGCTCCTCTCCCGCGTCACGCAGGGCTGCGATCACCTCGCTCGCGCGAGACTTCTCGGCAACGACAATCATACCAATCCCGCAATTGAACGTGTGAAGCATATCGGCAGCTTCAAGACGGCCGGCCTTCGCAAGCCATCCAAAAACGGATGGCGGCGTAAACGTTGATAGATCAATTCGGGCGGCGACGGTATTGGGCAGCACGCGGGGCAAGTTTTCAGAGATGCCGCCGCCCGTAATATGCGAGAGGCCCTTGATGGCGCCTTCCCCGGCGCCGCCTGTGGCTTCGAGTGCAGCAAGCAACGGCTTTACGTATATGCGGGTTGGAGTGAGGAGAGCTTCGGCGACCGTCCTTCCGCTGTCAAACGGTGCGGGCGACGTCCACTCGAGTTTCTCACGCGCAATGAGTTTGCGGACCAGCGAGTAGCCATTGGAGTGCACGCCAGAGGAGGGAAGCCCGATCAACACGTCGCCGAGGGCAATATCGGCTCGGGGAAGAATCTCCCCGCGCTCGGCGGCGCCGACGGCAAAACCTGCGAGGTCGTAATCCTTGCCGTGATACATGCCGGGCATCTCGGCGGTTTCGCCGCCAATCAGTGCGCAGCCCGCTTCCCGGCATCCCGCGGCGATGCCGGAGATCACGGTCTTGGCAACGTCGACGTCGAGCTTACCGACGGAAAAGTAGTCGAGGAAGAAAAGTGGCTCGGCGCCCACAACCACGAGGTCGTTGACGCACATAGCCACGAGGTCGACACCGATCGTCGCATGCAGCCCAGTATCGATTGCAATCCGCAATTTCGTTCCGACGCCGTCGTTGGTCGCTACGAGTATGGGATCCCGGAAACCGGCCCGCTTAAGATCGAACAGGCCGCCGAATCCGCCAAGATCGGCGTCGGCACCAATTCGGCGCGTAGTCTTGACCAAAGGCTTTATGGCCTCGACCAGGGCGTTCCCGGCATCGATGTCGACCCCGGAGCTGGCGTAGGTGATCGGGCGGTCCGCATTATTATTGGAATTGGCCATTAGCAGTCGAGGTCCGGTATCCACGCATGGGGCATGCAACCGTGGGGCATTCGAGTGGTAAAAGGAGCAAAACCCAATTTTTGCCCGATTGCGTGCAAGTTATCGGCGTCCTAACAGTTCATACTATCGGCGGCAACGGCCCTTTTCTTCTTTTCCCGCAGGGAAGGGGAGAGGGGCATCACTGGCGGAGACTACGATTGAAAGCCGGAATGGTCACATTCTCAACTCTGCTCGCGCCGCTCACGTATGTGTTGCTTGCTCCGGCAACGGCCGCAACTCCGCAAGAAAGAGTTTTCACGGTCGGCAACTATCCCGTCGAAGCGGTCGCCAACAATGCGGTCGCGGCCAAGGACAAGGCGATTGCCGAAGGCCAGCAGGCGGCCTTCCGCTCGCTTCTAAAGCGCATCGTGCCCGTTACCGGCTATAATCGTCTCGACCGGCTGAAGTCTGTGCGAGCTTCCGAATATCTCGAGGGATTTGCCGTACGCTCGGAACAGAACTCGGCGACGCAGTACATTGCTTCTCTCGACTTCTCCTTCCAGCCCGACGAAGTGCGCAATCTGCTGGCGCGTGAAGGTGTACCGTTTATCGAGTCCCAGGCCGAATTGGTCACGCTCATTCCGGTGCTGCGCGACGCTAACGCCGAAGGCACATTCCGACCGGCCACCGGCGATTGGGCGAATGTGTGGAAGGGCCTCGATCTCGAGAACACGCTGACCCCGATTGAGGTCGCGCCGCTGCGTTCCATCATTCACAGCGATACCATCAATATGGCGATCGCTGGAGATGAGAATGCAGACCGCATCCTCTCGGGCGAATATAGGTCAGAACGAATCATCATCGCTCTCGCCGAAACTGACGCCGCCTCGGAGAAATTGACAGTGACCCTCGTCGGTCGCGATGGCACAGGTTACATCCACTGGACGCGAAGCTATCGTATCGGGGGTGGTGACGTCGGATATACGATGGAGCTGGCGGCCGTCGTATCTCTGGGTGTGCTCGAAGGGCGCTGGAAAGCCGCAGGGCATGTCGCCAATGGCGAGCCGGGCTCGATATCGGCTGCCGGTCCCGAGATTTTCCTCACGGTCGCCTTCGCGAGCAGGGATGAGTGGAACGAGATCCGAGGCCGGATACTCGAGGTCGACGGCATCGACGACATCCGCGTCGGGAACGTCACTGGCAACAGTGCTGAACTCTCGCTCAGATATCCGGGCGGCGGGGACGCTCTCTCCGCCGTTCTCGCACCCCGGGGGCTTTCGCTTTCCTATCTCGGGGGTGGATGGCAGCTTAGATCGAGCTATTAACCCTTAGGTAGGCACTCTGGGCGGCGGCTCGTTGTAGTTATGGGCTCGACGCGGAGCGGGTTGAGGCCTTAGTTTAGGTCTCAACGATTGCCGGACCAATCTGGCGCTCAATTCCAATTCATCCATCGGACCCGCGTTTGAGCATTCCAAATATCATTACCCTGGCCCGGGTCATTCTTGTTCCCGTCATCTTCTGGCTTCTCGTGACCGGCGAGTTGCAGGCGGCCTTTGTCGTTTTCGTTGTTGCAGGTGTGTCGGACGGCGTGGACGGATTTCTGGCCAAGCGTTTTGGCTGGGTCACCGAGCTCGGCGCCTATCTGGATCCCCTCGCGGACAAGCTCCTCATCGTAAGTATATTCGTCGCCCTCGGTGTGCGTGGGGATTTGCCGTCCTGGCTCGTCATTGCGGTCGTCTCGCGTGACCTCCTCATCGTCATGGGTGTGATGTTGACGTGGCTGATGGGAAATCCGGCGCGAATCCGGCCGCTCGCCGTCAGCAAAGCCAATACGCTTGCACAGATTTTGCTGGCTGCTGCTGTTTTGGCCGACGAAGGATTCTCGCTCGGATTGGAGGTGCCGAGAATTCTTCTGGTGTGGATCACTGGGGCCCTTACGATTGCTTCCCTCATCGGATACATCCGCGCTTGGCATCGGCATATGAGCGGTCACGAGTCGGGGGGAGACCACGCCACGAGTGAACCATGAGTAGAGGCCTGAAATACGGGAGCCTGGATTCGGGCATGTCGCGACCCAAGGAGGACTGAGCGTATGCGTAGCGAAAGACAATTTCTATTCTGGGGACTGGCACTAGCGCTCCTCATCCTCACCTTGGCGCTCCTCAAAGACATATTGCTGCCTTTCATCATCGGCATCGCTATCGCGTACTTTCTCAA
>CAZSNH010000054.1:0-10675 GCA_964607855.1 uncultured Hyphomicrobium sp.
GCCTCGCGGCTTGCTCGGTTCGCAAGCTGAGTTCCCGAGAAAGCGCTGCCTTGGCGTCGCGTGCCGAGATGACGAATGGCTTGACGACCCAAAAGTAGATCGGCGGTGTCGTCAAGACCGTCAACATGGCGCAGTCAAGAATTCCTTCCAAGATGACGTCTCGGGTCAGGTTCCAGCCCGATAGCGTTCCCATGATGAATGCTTCGACGACGAAATGGATCACAACGATCCAGAGGACCAGCGTCGCGATCTGTTGCGACTCATCCATTGTCGGGATTGATTTGGTGAACCTGAGCATGGGGGCAACTCGCCAACCAAGATGCGCAAATAACTTGAATTGTGTTTAAGTATAACACCAGAAGTCCATCGATCACACTGTGTTTCGATATACGGTTACAGTTTCTTCTCTCCGGCGACTCGAAGCGCCAAGGCTTCACGATGAAAAGAACGCTATGCGGCGCCCTATTGGTTTCTGCCGAGGCCACGTCCTTGGCTCGACAGAAAGAGCCAACAAATTCTCACCATGATCATTGTTGGAGAGAGGCTGCGCAGAGTTGGCGTTGAGCCGAGCTTCCCGAACGATGAGCGCCGTCGGCTAGCCAACTTTTCGCGCCGGCGCAATCAATCCGCAGAGAACGCGCCAGATCTCGACCATCGCCTTACTGTCGAGACCGCAATAGGCCAGAAGTTCCGACCGGATGTCCTCCGCCTCTTTGGCCGTGACGGCGCCTGTAACGATGTCGTTCCAGCGGGCACTCGCAGTTGCCCCTTCACGGATGGCGAGGTTCTCGTAGGAGAGTTGCGGCACCAAAACCGGAAGGATGGCCTTGATCGAGGTCCGGCCCTTGAAGCCCGGGTCGACGTAGGCCTGCAAGGAGAATACGTCCATAAGATCGACGATGCGCGGCTCAAGCGCGGCGAAGAACTCGCGCACTTCGGGATTTCGCCCCGCGAGCAGATCATTGATGCCGCCTTCGAATGTCGCGTTCCAGACAACGATTGAACCCTTGGGCGGCAGGGCCGTCTTGAGGGCGGCGATAAAGGGACCGTCCGGACACTCTGCCTTCGTGTGCAAGAACTCGAAGTGGCGGACGGGCGCGCCTTCGTGTGCCACGATGTCGAGAGAGAACTGGAACGGGATCTGGTCAAAAGGCCGGTAACCGGTATACCGCGGGACAGAGGCTGGGAATGTCTCGTAGTCGATAAAGGAAATCGGATACGACATGTGCCCGAGAAAATCACCGATAGCCGCCCGATCGATCATCGGCCGTTTGGCCTTCGCGACTTCGACCTGATTGCGCTGGCTCTCGGTGAGTGCGAAATCCTCTGGAACGTCTTCTATGCGAAGAATGCCGCGCTTCAGGAGCTCGCCGAGTTTCGTCTTCGAAGCCCCGATCCGCGTGATATCGTGGATGCTGTACTCGGGAACCTCCGGGTTGGAGTAGGAAAACGTGCTGCAGTGCGCGCTGCGGCCCTTCTCGATGCACTTACACGGTGCCGGAAGCGGAACATCGCTCGCAAGCACATCGAACGCCTGCTCCATTTCCACTGCAATCTGCTCCCGGATATCGGCAGCGCTTTGAGAAAAGTCCTCGATTGCGAAGAGCGCTTTTACGTCGAGGCTGTCGCCCCTCCGGTACTCTGAGTTGAGCCGCACCAGATTGAGTCCGCGAAGTGGTACGCCGTTCGCGCGCAAGACTTCCGCTTGAAACGCGATGTCGTAGGCATAGAGCTCCGTTCTCGCCTTGCTCTTGTCGTTGCTTGAGGAGGATTTCACCTCGAATAGGTCGTAGGCTGCGGCAGTTTCATTCCAGACCAGGATATCGCACGCGGTGACATAGCGGTCCGTCTCGAAATAGGGCTGGTAGAGGATGGGACACTTTTGCGTGACGAGTGACATCGTCCCCTCAACATCACCCCGTTCGAGCAGCCTGCCACCCGGGAAGAGAGAACGGGCCAGAACATCGACCTCGTTTCCCGTCTCGATGATTTGCTTGTCGAATTCCGAAAGCGGCACGGCATTGTACACCTCCGGCCGGTGCACCTTGAGCCAAGCGTTGTGCGCACACTCGCGATAGATCAGAAAATTCGTCTTGCTAAGCTTCATGGCTCGCCCTTTTTAAGGAGAGACGTTGCGGCTTTCAAATTGGCTTACAAGCGACGCGCGCCGGTTTTCCCCTGGTCGATCGCCCGATCAAGCCCTAATGAGATCAAGAAATGCGATCTCTTGGAGAAGAGCCTGCGTCGGAATTGCCGAGCGAGATACGTGCCTTTCAAGACAGTCACGGGACGAAAGCGAAACCCCAAAGAAAGGCCCTCATGCGCCTTCCGGACGGCGCCTCAAGGCCATGCCAATCTCGTCAAGAATGGCCGGATCGTCAATTGTGGCTGGCATCTTGTAAGCCGTGCCGTCCGCGATCTTCTTCATCGTACCGCGCAGAATTTTGCCCGAACGTGTCTTGGGGAGGCGAGCCACGGTGAGCGCCCTCTTGAAGGCGGCAACTGGCCCGATTCGATCGCGCACGAGTTCAACGACCTCTTTTTCAATTACAGCCTTGTCACGGACGACACCTGCCTTGAGCACGATGAAGCCGACCGGAACTTCGCCCTTGAGCGCGTCTGCCGCGCCGATCACGGCGCACTCGGCAACATCTTTGTGTGAGGCGAGCACCTCTTCCATGGCACCCGTCGACAGGCGGTGGCCAGCGACATTAATGATGTCGTCCGTGCGGCCCATGATGAAGAGATAACCGTCCTCGTCCCGATAGCCGGCATCTGCCGTCTTGTAGTAGCCGGGGAACTCGTCCGTATAGCTCTGCCCGAAACGATCATCGCCGTTCCAGAGCGTCGGCAGGCACCCCGGAGGCAGGGGAAGTTTCACGGCGATGTTTCCGAGCTGCCCATCAGGAACGGGGTGGCCTGCATCGTCGAGCACAACAATCTCATAGCCGGGCATCGGAACCGTCGGCGATCCGCGCTTCACCGGCAGCATACCGAGCCCGACCGGATTGCCGGCGATCGCCCAACCGGTTTCCGTCTGCCACCAGTGGTCGATGACCGGAACACGGAGCTTTTCCTCGGCCCATTTGACTGTGTCGGGATCGGCCCGCTCACCGGCCAGGAACAAAGTACGGAACCGAGAGAGGTCGTACTTCTTGACAAGGGCGCCATCGGGATCTTCCTTCTTGATGGCGCGAAATGCGGTCGGCGCCGTGAAAAGCGACACCGCATTATACTCGGAGATAACGCGCCAAAATGCGCCCGCGTCCGGTGTTCCCACGGGCTTGCCCTCGTAGACGATGGTCGTGCTGCCATTGAGGAGCGGACCATAGACAATGTAGGAATGACCGACGACCCAGCCGACGTCGGACGCCGACCAATAGACCTCTCCGGGGGCGACGCCATAGAGGTTCTTCATGGTCCAGGCGAGGGCGACCATATGCCCGCCGTTGTCGCGCACGATGCCTTTTGGCTGCCCAGTGCTCCCCGAGGTATAGAGGATGTAAAGAGGATCGGTGGCCGCGACTGTCACGCAGGGGGCTTTCTCTCCATTGGCGCGTGCTTCTGATACGAGATCGGCCCAATCGAAATCGCGCCCAGCCTTGAGCTCGGCCTTCTCCGCGGCGCGCTGAAGAATAATGCAGCATCCCACCTTGTGGCGCGCGGTCTCGAGGGCCGCATCGAGCAAGGGCTTATAATTGACGATCCGATTCGGCTCGATACCGCATGAGGCGGAGACGACCACGGCCGGCTTCGCGTCGTCGAGTCGCGTTGCAAGCTCATTGGCGGCAAAACCGCCAAAGACGACGGAATGGACGGCGCCAATTCTTGCGCATGCCAGCATGGCGATGAGCGCTTCGGGCACCATCGGCATGTAGATCACAACGCGGTCACCCTTGCTGACGCCTTTGCGCGTCAGCACGGCGGCGAATGTCGCAACCTCATCCAGAAGTTCGCTGTAGCTCAGCGTCCGCTTCGATCCCGTCACGGGACTATCGTAGATGATCGCCCGCTGATTGCCGCGACCGGCCGCAACGTGCCGGTCAAGACAGTTGTAAGCCGTATTACACTCAGCGCCCACGAACCATCGCCCATACTGGCCAGCACTCGCATCGAACACCTTGTCGCATGGTTTGAACCAATCGATGGATTTTGCGGCGTCGGCCCAAAAGGCCTCAGGGTTGGAACGCCAACCCTCATAGACTTCGAGGTAGCGGCTCATGCGAACTCTTCAGCTATTGACGGAGGCACCAACTTCCCGATGATGCCGCAGACGAGGAAGGCACTTCTCTACCATTGCGGCGGCAAGCGAGCCAGTGCCGAGCGTCAATTCAACGGGCCCCGTCCTTGCGCGTGACGTTGCCTGAGAAACCCGCTAAGTACTCCAAGGAATGTGTGGATTTGCTGGATTTCTGCATCGAAACGGCCTCGCGCACTCCGCGAGCGAAATCGCTTGCGCGATGTCAGCCGCGATCCGCCATCGCGGACCCGACGACCAAGGTATCTGGATCGACCCCGCCGCGGGCATCGCGCTCGCGCACTGCCGACTCTCCATCGTCGATCTCTCGCCCGCCGGGCACCAGCCCATGCTCTCGCAGAGCGGACGCTACGTCATCGTCTTTAACGGCGAGATCTACAATTACACCGAAGTGCGAAGCGACCTCGAGAAGGCGATAGGCCCCAAGGCGTGGCGCGGCCATTCGGACACGGAGGTGCTTATCGAAGCGATTTCGCATTGGGGTGTCGAGGGTGCGCTTAAGCGTTGCGCCGGCATGTTTGCATTCGCATTGTGGGATTGCCGGGATCGAACGCTGACGCTCGCCCGCGACCGGCTGGGGGAAAAGCCGCTCTATTACGGTACATGCGGGCAAACATTCCTGTTCGGCTCGGATCTTGCGGCGCTTGCCGTCCACCCCGAGTGGCGGGGCGACATCGACCGCGATGCGCTTAGCGCCATGATGCAATTCAACAACGTCCCGGCCCCTCTTTCGATCTACCGCGGCATCCGCAAGCTCATGCCCGGCAGCTATAGGGTCTTCTCGCCAGGGGATGCGGATGGGCGCGAACATATCTATTGGAATGCCTCTGCCATTGCCCAGGCTGGGCTCGAAAACCCGTTCCGGGAAAATGAGGATGCGGCCATCGGCGAAGTGGAGAAGCTTATCCGCCAATCTCTCGCAGGACAGATGGTGGCGGACGTGCCCCTCGGAGCCTTTCTTTCAGGCGGCGTCGACTCCTCGACCATCGTCGCACTCATGCAAGACATGAGCTCGCGGCCGGTTAAGACATTCTCCATCGGCTTCAAGGAGGACAGTCACAACGAAGCCGGCCATGCCCGGGCCGTGGCTTGTCATTTGGGAACCGATCATCACGAGGCCGTCGTGACGGCACGGGAAGCACAAGCCGTCATTCCGAAACTCCCCACGATCTACAGCGAACCCTTTGCCGATTCCTCTCAAATCCCGACGTTTCTCGTGGCCGAACTCGCACGTCGCCATGTCAGCGTATCCCTATCGGGCGATGCCGGCGACGAATTGTTCTCGGGCTACCGGCGCCACGGGCTTGCCTACACACTTCTGCCCAAGCTTACACAAACGCCGCGAGCACTTCGTGCGGGTCTCGCCCGGATGATAACCAACGTCCGGCCGCAAACGTGGGACCGCCTTGCCAGTATACCGAACCGGCTTCTGGGCCGTGCCTCTCAGGTTCGGCAAGCCGGCGACAAGTTGCATAAGACGGCCCGCATTCTGGCACTCGATGATGCCGATGAGGTCTATAGGGCGCTCGTATCGCACTGGCCGGAACCGAGCGAGATCGTCCCGGGCGCCAAATCGCAAGCCGCGCTCCCAGCGCTCACGAGCTCTCTCGATCACGCATCGCCCCTGCGGCGCATGATGTTCCGCGACATGACCGGCTACCTTGCAGACGACATCCTGGTTAAAGTCGATCGCGCATCAATGGCAGTGAGCCTCGAATCCCGCATTCCGTTTCTCGATCACCGCCTCGTCGAATTCTCGTGGCGGCTGCCAATGAGCGTCCTTTGGCACAAGGGCCAATCGAAGGGGCCGTTGCGGCGCATTCTCTATCGCCATGTGCCACGCGAGCTGATCGAGCGGCCGAAGACTGGCTTCGCCATCCCCCTTGCGGAATGGCTGAGGGGCGATCTGAGGCCCTGGGCAGAAGATCTCTTGAGTGAGGGGGCGCTCAAGCGCCATGGCGACTTCGATCCCAGACCCGTCCGCGCCCTGTGGAGCAGCTTTCTTTTAGGGAGCGAAAACAGCCAGGACCAGATCTGGAACGTCCTGATGTTCCAGGCCTGGCGGCAGTCGGCCAACGCCGTGAAGACGCATCAGCCCCTGCCATCTGCGGCCGCTGCCGGGATCAAATAGGCCGCCCACACGATGATGCGAACAGCGACCAGAAAGAAGCTCGTCTACCTTGTCACCGAGGATTGGTATTTCGTTTCGCACCGCCTTGCTCTTGCTTGCGCAGCGCGCGACGCCGGGCATGACGTTACGGTCATCACCCGTGTTGACCGGCACGCCGAGACGATTGCCGAAGCCGGGCTGGATCTCGTGCCCTTGAATTTTTCGCGCTCCGGCATCGGGCCCCTTCAGGAAGTCCACACGCTTCGAAACCTCATCGACCTTTACAGGAAACTCAATCCTGCAATCGTGCATCATGTTGCCATGAAGCCTGTCATTTACGGATCGCTGGCCGCGCGCAGTACCCGCGTTCCAGCGGTCGTCAACGCCATGATGGGGCTCGGCTACGTTTTCAGTTCGACATCAGCCAAGGCCCGGCTGCTACGTCCCTTCGTGCGGTTGGGGCTGAGAAAAGCCCTTTCGGGCACGAATACCCGCGTCATCGTGCAAAACCACGACGACTTCCGTCTCTTTGAAAGCGAGGGGCTGGCCCGTGCCGAGAATATCCGGCTCATCCGTGGCTCTGGGGTCGATCTCGACGCTTTTCATTGCCAAGACCCGCCGCCGGGCGTACCGGCCGTCATTCTTCCGGCGCGGATCCTCAAGGACAAAGGGGTCGAGGAATTCGTGACGGCGGCGCGCATTTTGAAGTCGAACGGCGTCAAGGCACGCTTCATTCTGGTTGGGGACCCCGATCCACTCAATCCGGCCACGATTGCGCCGGCTCAACTCGCCGCGTGGATCGGGGAGGGCATCGTCGAGCACACGGGCTGGATCTCACCTGCTGAGATGTCGGAAATTATGTCGGCAGCGTCCGTGGTTTGTCTTCCCTCCTACCGCGAGGGGTTGCCCAAGGCTCTTCTCGAAGCCGCAGCGGCGGGGCGGGCGATTGTGACAACTGACGTACCGGGCTGCCGGGAGATCGTTCAACCCGGCGTCAACGGATGGCGCGTGCCGCCTCGCAATCCCGGCGCGCTCGCGGTGGCGCTGACAGAGGCCATTACCAATCCGGCGCTCTGCCGGCAGTACGGTGCTGCCGGACGCGCCATGGTGGAAAAGGACTTCTCGATTGCGACGGTGATTGAGCAGACACTCGCCGTCTACCGAGAATTTTCTCTCTGACGGGCGTCAGACGCGATAGTACTCGCGATACCAAGCCACAAATCGCTTCACGCCCTCCTCGATTGGCGTTTTAGGCTTGAAGCCGACGTCGGCCACGAGATCGTCGATGTCGGCAAAGGTCTTCGGGACGTCGCCCGGCTGCAGCCCTAGGAAATTCTTCTTCGCCGTCTGACCCAGTGCATCCTCAAGGCACTTAATGAGATGCATGAGCTCGACGGGATTATTGTTGCCGATGTTGTAGAGACGGTAGGGTGCCATTGAGGTTCCGGGATCGGGCGCCTCGCTCGACCAGTTCGGGTTTGGAGCCGCGACGCGGTCGCATGTGCGGATAACGCCTTCCACGATGTCATCGATGTAGGTGAAGTCCCGGGCGTGATTGCCGTTGTTAAAGACGTCAATCGGCTCGCCGGCCAGGATCTTCCGCGTGAACAGGAAGAGCGCCATGTCCGGCCGCCCCCAGGGGCCGTAAACGGTGAAGAACCGCAGACCCGTGACAGGGAGGTTGTAGAGGTTCGCATACGTGTGCGCCATGAGCTCGTTTGACTTCTTCGTCGCCGCATAGAGGCTCAACGGGTGATCCACATTGTGATGGATGCTGAACGGCATTGCGGTATTGGCGCCGTAGACCGAACTCGACGAGGCATAAACAAGGTGCTCGACCTCGTTGTGCCGGCAGCCCTCGAGGATGTTCAACGTGCCGACGATATTGCTGCCGATGTAGGCGTGCGGGTTCTCGAGCGAATAGCGCACTCCAGCCTGAGCCGCCAAATGGATGACACGTTGCGGCCGTTCATCCTTGAAGAGCTGCTCAATCGCAGAACGGTCTTCAAGATCAAGCTTGTGGAAACTGAAGCCGTTGCGCCCACTGAGCCGGGCCAGTCGCGACTCTTTGAGACTCACGTCATAGTAGTTGTTGACGTTATCGAGGCCGATGACTTGGTCACCGCGATCGAGGAGGGCTGACGTGACGTGATAACCGATGAAACCGGCGGCCCCGGTGAGTAGAATTTTCATGCAATGCCTGGATTCGATCGCTTTCGATTGTGCCCGCTTATTTCGTGGCGAGTAGCCAACACGGTCCGCCGGCAGTTCGCGTTGGCCTTACGATGACTCGCGCGCATAACTGATGACGGATAGGAAGCGAATGGGAAGTTTGACGAGCTCCTCCGGCCCGTGCGGGGCGTCCGCATCGAAAAAGAGGCTATCTCCCGGCTTCATGGGGTAGAGCTTGTCGGCATGCCGGTATACGACCTCGCCCTCGAGCACGTAGATGAGCTCATGGCCGGAATGCTGGAAGAGAGGAAAAACATCCGATTCCTCTGTCAGCGTAATGAGGTAGGGCTCGACGACCACCGCCCCCGATACGCCACCCGTATGACCGAGCAGTTGATATTGGTGGCCTGCCCGTGTGCCGCGCCGCTCGATAACGAGTCCCTTGCCGGCCGAAACAAAAACGGCGTCCCGGCGCTCCTCAAATCGTCTGAAGAGAGCGGTCACCGGAACGCCGAGAGCCTTCGAGAGCCTCTGAAGCGTTGTTAGGGATGCCGACGTAACACCATTCTCGATCTTGGAGAGCATGCCGAGCGACAGGCCGCTTGCGCGCGCAAGGTCGGATGCCGTAATGCCGAGCTTGTTGCGAAATGCGCGTACCTCGCGGCCGATTGCGACTTCGAGCATGTTATCGCGAGCGCCCTCGAGCGCGTGCGGATTCTGTTCGGAGACCAGCGGCGGAGCGGGGCTCGTGTCGTTATCGGCCACCTTCTGCGACTGCCTCGAAAGCGCAGGCGTCCTCTCGGCGACGGTTTGCCCCGTTTCCGGTGCGTCTTTATGAGCCACTACCTCTGGTTTGGTTTCTGATGGCCTGGTCATCGCGTGCTGCGTCCTGCAAATTTCGAAGCCCGGCGACGCGGCCTCCGAATTCATGAGCAGCGTCTAGCAGACAGCCATGAAAGTACAAGGCGGCCGCACTGTCGGCAAGGACGTGGTAGAGAGGCAAATTGTTGAGGTCCGCCCTCACGATAATGGCCGACATCTTGGCCATCGAGGTCTGGGCGACGGTCAAATCGGGAAATTTTGATCTTCGGAGGTCAATTCCGCAAATCTTAGCGAACATGCTGGGCGCCGCCGTTCCGGCGACGGCAAACCAAGCATGGCTGTCACGCCGAAGCAGGGGGTACGTTCTCTCCTCATCCTCGATCTTCCAATCGGCCAGCATCTGGTCCAGCTTGGCCCCATCACCCCCCAACGGGGCGAGCAGAATGACTTCTCCCGGGGCCAGGACAAGGCACAGTCCTCCATCAGCCTGACGGAAGGCCCGGTTGGGCTCGGCTTCAACGGTGACGCCCCGGCTCTTCATGGCTTCAATCGTGCCCCGACCCTTGAACCCGAGGCGCGGCAAAGGGGTGAGATCGACGATGGAAAGATGGCCCGCATCGACAGTCCCACTGGGAATGTCCGCGACCGCGCTGTCGCCGAGCGCGCGCCAGGTGGCACCTTTCGCATCCAGGATGCGACGAAGCGGAGTCCGGCGGAGTTGTGTCAGAGGATCCATCTCGTCACATTTCCTGTCGCTTGTTTTGAGGATCATAGAAGGGGACGGGCGTCACCTCGGCCTCCACCATGACGCCGCCATCGACACGAATCTGGAAGCGCTCGCCGGGTATGGCAAGTTCGGGGGGCAGATAAGCCAGCCCGATGACTTTGCCAATCGTCGGCGATTGCACGACCGAGGTCACACGTCCCGCGATGGCTCCATCACGGATGACAAGATGACACTCCTTCGGCACCCAACTTCCCGAGTTGATCAGCATGAAGCCGGCGAGCTTGCGGGTGAGGCCCTTCGCAGCCTGCATCTCGATCGAGCGTTTGCCGACGTAGAAGGGCTTCTTCTTGGCGAGCGCCCACTCCATTCCGGCTTCGAGAGGATTCGTGAGACCGTCGGTGTCCTGGCCGACGATGATGTGGCCTTTCTCGAGACGGAGCACGCGCTGCGCTTCGACCCCGAACGGTCTCATCCCATACGCCCTGCCGGCCTCCGTAAGCTTGTCCCATAGCGCTTCACCGAGCCCCGATGGGCAATGAATCTCGTAGCCGAGTTCGCCGACGAACCCGACGCGCAAGATGCGGAC
>CAZSNH010000055.1:0-10602 GCA_964607855.1 uncultured Hyphomicrobium sp.
GCATCCCGCTCAGCGGCTCGCTCAAATTCACCATCGGCGGCCCCGGTCCCGACGCCCGCTATATGGTCTGAGCTGCTAGCAGTGTCAAGCTAGGAGTGCCAAAAATGTCTAATGCTCATTCCGCCGTCTGAGACCCACTCATGAAGCCCTACCCTCCTCCATTGCCGGAGAAGGCTGCCCCGTCATGATGCAAAAAAAAAACGAAAGGAGCCGGCATGGCCCCCATCCTGGCCCCGAACACCGATCAATCACGACGGATCAGATGGCGAAGTCGCTGAGCTTCGCACCCTTCTTCAGCCGCGCAATGACCCAATTGGGCTTACGGCCCCGGCCGGTCCAGGTCTGAGATCTGTCATCGGGATTGGCGTACTTCGCCGCCGACTTACCCCGTCCCCGGCCGCGCTTGCCGATGCCGTAGAGATCAAAGACCGTGAAGCCAGTCCCCTTAAGAATCGCATCGATCTTATCTTTGAGTAGCCCGCGCTCCTTCTCCCGAGCGGTAGCCTTCGCTTTTTGCAGCTTTACCTCGAGTTCGTTGAGGTCTTTCAGCGAGAGCTTTTCGACGTTGATAGCCATACGCACGGCTGCCTTTCTACTTGTTATCACTGATTATCACTGTTCACACATGGCTGATGAAACCGGAGCGCGAAGATAGCGCTTTCTCGTTCTTAATTGTATGCCTTGCTCGAATTTCCGATCCCCCCATCTCACCATATCTTGGAAAGTGTGGCCGACGAACACACAAAGAGTCTCTGCGACAATCATTAACCGATTGCAACACCATTTCATACGGACTTCGGTCCAACGAATTCCTATATTTTTGCGCATTTCGATTGCATCGAAGTGCGCAAATTGAATGGATAAAAAAACCGATCCCTTTCTATTCGCTCCTCAGTGCATCAATCGGGCTGAGATAGGCGGCGCGGCGCGCAGGAAAGAATCCGAATAATATGCCGGTCAGTGCTGCTGCGGAAAGCGCCAGCAGAAGCACCCCCGGATCGACGCGCACCGGCCACTGTGCAAAATATGAGATGCCGGCTGAAATTCCAACTCCAATCGCCACGCCGATGACCCCGCCCATCAGACAGAGCACGACGGCCTCAACTAGAAACTGCAGCAAAATATCGCGCCGCCGGCCACCAACCGCCATTCGCAATCCAATCTCTCGCGTGCGCTCCGTAACCGAGACGAGCATAATATTCATAATTCCAATTCCGCCCACAATGAGCGAAATCACCGACGTTGCGCCCAGAAGATAACTCATTGTGGAAAGCACCTCTGTGCGTGCCTTCATGAATTCCGCCAAATTGCGCACTTGGAATTTATCTTCCCCTGTCGAACTCTTGCGGCGCTGGCGCATCGTGCGCTCGATTTCCTCTTGCGCCTCCATCAAATTCTGACTGGGATCAAATTTGACATAGATGCGGCCGACCTGGTCTGCCTGCAGCTCGTTCTTTCCGACGATGCGGCTGCGGGCGGTCGTAATCGGCAGCAACAGAAGGTCGTCCTGATCGCGCCCCATCGCCGATTGCCCCTTGCGCTCAAGAACGCCCACGATCTCGAACGACACATTCTTGATGCGGATTGTGCCGCCGACCGGGTCCTCGCCGGGAAAAAGCTCACGGGCCACCGTCTGACCAATGAGAGCGACGCGGGCGCCTGCCCGCACGTCCTCCGGCGTGAGTTCGCGTCCTGCAACGACCTTCCAGTCGCGCACCGTCGTGTATTCGGCGTGGACGCCACTCAGCACCGTGACCCAATTGAGGTTGCCTTTGATGGCGGGACCTGATTCATCGAGTTGGCCCGACATCGCTATCACGCCGGGCACCTTGTCCCGGATGGCCTTCATGTCGGACTCGGAAAGCGGCAATTCGGTGCCGGCTCCTGCTGCACGCCCCAGGACCCGGCTCGATCCGGGAAAGACGACAAGCATGCTGGTCCCGAGAGAGTTGATCTGCCGCTCGACCTCGCGAGCAGCTCCCGAACCGACAGCCACCAGAAGAATGACGGAGGCCACTCCAATGACGATGCCGAGCGTCGTCAGGAACGAGCGAAGCAGGTTTGTACGAATTGCAGTCCACGCGACCTGAATGCTGTTCAAAAGGTTCATGCGGCGGCCTCTGCTGCGATACCCTCCTGAGCGAGATCCTCAACGATGTGCCCGTCCTTGAATACGATCCGGCGCTTCGCCCACGCCGCGATATCCATTTCGTGGGTCACCAGAATGACGGTGATGCCCTCTTTATTGAGTTCGGCAAAGAGGTGCATGATCTCCCCTGACGTCTTGCTGTCGAGTGCCCCTGTCGGCTCGTCGGCAAGCAGGATCTTCGGGTTGTTGACGAGGGCGCGCGCGATGGCAACGCGCTGCTGCTGGCCTCCCGAGAGCTGGGAAGGATGGTGACCCATTCTGTCCCCTAACCCCACCTGCCGCAGGCGCCGTTCCGCAAGGACTTCCGGATTGTCAGGACGCGGATGCGTGTAGAGCAGGGGCAGCATGACCTGTTTCAGCGCGCTCGTACGAGGCAGAAGATTGAACTGCTGAAATACGAACCCGATCTTCCGATTGCGCAGGTCGGCGAGCGCGTCAGCGTTAAGCTGCGAAATGTCCTTGCCGTCGACGTAAAGCTTCCCTGAGGTCGGCACGTCGAGCGCACCAATCAAGTTCATCATCGTCGATTTGCCGGATCCGGAAGGACCCATGATGGCGACGAATTCACCGGCCCCAATTTCAAGGGAGACGCCATCGAGCGCTCTCAGCGCTTCCTCCCCCACATGGTAGAGCTTCGATACGCCTTTCACTTTGATGAGGGGCGTCGTGCGGCTCTCCGGTTCGGCTGAGCCAACCCCGCCACTCCCGCTCATGGTTTTGCCTCTCGGGCCCTTAAAACGGCCCGCTCACCTTCCTTGAGCTCGCCGCCGATGACCTCGGTAAACTGGTCGTCGCTGATGCCTGTTCGCACGAAGCGGCGTTCCAGTGTGCCTGTCCGCGTCTCAACCCACACCGCGCCCAACCGCGTCTGCTCGCGCCCCTTGCGCCAATTGTCGAAAAGCGCGCGCTGTTGCTCCGTCAGGAGCGGACCGAGCGTTTGTTCAATGCGCGACTGCACTTTCTGTCTCATGTATGACTGATCGATTGCGGGAGAGGTCATGGTCGATCCGGAGCCGGACTGCATGTCCTCAGCGAGCTTGTCGAGCTCCGACTTCAGGATCGCCGATTGCTCAACAGAAAGCTGCAACTCGTCCTTCACGCGCTCGATGATGCGATCCAAGCGCCCCGCCATGCCGGAGCCAGATTGAGGAGGCCCGTCCGTCTTGGGCCTGAAGCGGAGTGCGTCATTGGCAACCCGCAGCACGCCCTCACGTTTGGCGGTCTCGATCAGGACGTTTGCTGTCATCCCGGGGAAGAGCTTGCGATCGCTGTTCTGGGCTTCAATGATGACGGTATACGTCACCACGTTATTGACCTCGGTCGCCGCCAGCCGGACTTGCGATACTCGCCCTTCGAATTGGCGGTCGGGATAGGCATCGACTGTAAAGGTTGCGGGATTGCCCTCGGCAATGGCGCCGACGTCTGCTTCGTTCACAGAAGCCTCTATTCGAATGAGGGAGAGATCCTGGGCAATTTTGAAGAGTTCGGGGGCCTGCAGACTGGCCGCCACCGTCTGACCGGGATCGACGGAGCGCGATATGACGATGCCATCGATCGGGGAACGAATTTCGGTACGCTCGAGATCAATTTGCCTTTCGTCGAGCGCTGCCTGTCGCTGCGCGACATTTGCTCTTGCGCTTTCGATCTGTGCCTTGGCAACCCCTATTTCCGCCCTGCCGACCTCAATATCGCGGATGGCCGAATCGAGAGCAGCGCGTGCTGAAAGCCCCTTCGAGGAAAGAACGTTCTGCCGGTCTATATTCACTTCAGCAAGCTTCAGTGCGGCTTCCGCCTTTCGCAAGGCCGCTTCCTGGTTGACGAGAAGTGCCTGCGCTGCAATCAAGTCGGCACGTGCCGATGCCACTTTCGCTTCATACGTTTTTGAATCGAGCCGCGCCAGAATATCTCCTGGCTTCACGACGGAGTTGAAGTCGACGTTGACGGTTTCAATCTGACCCGAAAGCTGCGAGCCGACACTCACTGTCACCAGTGCGCGCACCGGACCCGACGTCGATACGATGCGACGGATCGGTCCGCGGGTGACTTCAGAGGTGTCATAGACGTATTTGCCCTGCGCGGTTGCATCGAGGTTCAGAATCCAGGCCAGCGCCGCCGCGAGGACCGCGAACGGGACGGCAAGCGTGAACAGATATTGGAGACGGCGAGCACTCATCGGTCTTGGGGTCAGGTCCTTTCCTGGGGATCACTTTATAAGTCTAATATGAACGTCGAGAGATTTTAATTCCGTCGTCTGTGTTCGAGGTGAATACCGTTGCCGCGCCGGCCTCGGTTCGGCCCCTCGAAATATGAACGGCGGATGAATACTCTATTCAGAATGGGTTCAAGACCCCAGAGCTAGTCTCCTCTTACCCTGAAAACCTATCTTCCCCGGCGTGATCCAGGGGGGTGTACCGCTCAGGGTCGGTGCACCCCCATTCTTTTTGGGACCTCATCCGGCACGATCCGGACCGCTTCCGCCATCCCAATGCGCTTGAACGGCAGACTTGAAGCCGTTAGGCATGGGCCAAATCACTCTTAACCTGAGATGAGAGGCCCAAAGATGTCATTCAAGCTCCCTGATCTTCCTTATGCCTATGACGCGCTCCAGCCCTTTATGTCGGCTGAGACGTTGCAGTTCCATCACGACAAGCACCACCTGGCTTACGTCGACAACGGCAATAAGCTCATCGTGGGATCTGGGCTCGACGGCAAGTCGATTGAGGAGATCTGCAAGGCGGCCTATGCGGGAAAGAATGCCGGCCTCGTGAACAACATCGGCCAGCACTACAATCACATTCACTTCTGGAACTGGATGAAGAAGGGCGGCGGCGGCAAAAAGATTCCGGGCCGCCTGCAGAGGCTCGTGGACGAGATTGGTGGCTTCGACAAGGTGCGCGCCGACTTCATGAATGCGGGCCTGACGCAGTTCGGCTCCGGATGGTGCTGGCTTGCCCTTCGCGACGGTAAGCTGGAGGTTATGAAGACGCCGAATGGGGAAAATCCCTTGATGCACGGCGCCCAGCCGATCCTCGGCTGCGATGTCTGGGAGCACAGCTATTACATCGACTACCGCAACGCGCGTGCCAAATATCTCGAAGCCTGGTTCGACAACCTCGTGAACTGGGAATACGTCGAGCAGATGATGGGCTAATGCAGCGGGGACCGGACCTATGAAGGCCCGGTCCCCGGCATCAATTGTGTGCGATTAGACGTGTTCGACGTACGTCTTGAGCTGGTAAATGCGCGTCACGTAGTGGCGGCGCAAGCACCAGAACCGGCCATCGCACGCGTTCCGGCTCGCAAGCCAGGCGCGCTGTGCGTTGCGGACCTCTTCTGTCTGATCAAAATATCGCGCCCGCACGAGCGCCCGCCTGTACCAGTGGTCGAGCCGCTCATCGAGCGCCTGGAGGTGACGGGAGGCGCATATCCTCTGTTCGGCCGCTGACATTTCTTCCGCATTCATGCAGGAAAAGCTCTGCGCAGAGGCCGGCGCCGAATATGCGGCCCCGAGAAACGCGACAGCGGCGATCAGATACTTACTCTTCAGCATGGCAATGAACTCCTCGGATGAGAGTATACCCGAGGTTAGAGCCAAGGCCATGAATGCAGGCTGAACTGGCTGTTCACTGGACGTAAACCGACACACAAAGCCTGCAACACAGAAAAAATCGGCGTTTCTCGGCCTTCTCGGAGGGCAGCGCGGCAACCGCCTCAGCGCTTGCCGCCTTTGATCGCGCCGACGATGATGTTCTTGATCGTTGTCGCAATTGTGCGCGAAAGCGAGCGCTGCAGCTCTTTGCCGATCATCTCTCCCATGCCCTGTGCCGGACGGCCTTTGCGAGTACTGGTGCCGCCCGAGCTTGCCCCGCCCCCGAAGATGACGTCGCCCCAGCCACCGCCCGAGCCCGATTCCCGGGCCGCCGCATCCGTGCGTTTTGTGAGCATCTCGTGGGCGCTTTCACGATCTACCGTTTCCTCGTAGCGCCCGTAAACGGGGCTATATTCGATGACGCCCTGGCGCTCCTCGGCCGTGACGGGGCCGACGCGGCTCTCCGGCGGGCGGATCAGTGTCCGCTGCACAATGGAGGGCTCACCCTTGTTCTCGAGCATGGATACGAGCGCTTCACCAACCTTGAGCTCCATGATTACGCGTTCCGTATCGAGCGCCGGATTCTTGCGGAAGGTCGTCGCAGCCGTCTTGACTGCTTTCTGTTCTTGCGGCGTGTAGGCACGCAGCGCGTGCTGTACGCGGTTACCTAGCTGCGCCGAAACGGTGTCGGGAACGTCCATCGGATTCTGCGTGATGAAGTAGACGCCAACGCCCTTCGACCGGATGAGCCGCGCGATCTGCTCGATGCGCTCGAGCAGCGCCTTCGGCGCATCGTTGAAGAGAAGATGGGCCTCATCGAAGAAGAAGACGAGCTTTGGCTTCGGTAGATCGCCGGCCTCAGGCAGTGTCTGCCACAGCTTGGTCAGCATCCAGAGCAGGAACGAGGAATAGAGCCTCGGCTTGTCCATGAGTTTGTCGGCCGCAAGCACACTGATGACGCCGCGCCCATCGGGGGCAATGCGCATGAAATCCTTGATGTCGAGCGCGGGCTCACCGAAAAACTGGTTCGCGCCCTGCTCCTCGAGCACGAGCAGGCGGCGTTGGATGGAGCCGACTGAGGTTGTGGCAATATTGCCGTACTTGGTGACGAGTTCCTTCGAACGCTCGGAAATGTTGGTGATGATGGCCCTGAGGTCCTTGAGATCGAGAACTGGGATCTTCTCCTCTGCTGCCACGCGGAAGGCGATGTTGATCACGCCTTCCTGAACGTCATTGAGCTCGAGCATGCGCGAGAGGAGAAGTGGGCCCATATCGAGCACCGTCGCGCGAATGGGGTGGCCCTGCTCGCCGAACACATCCCAGAAGATGCAGGGGAAGGCCTCCTGCTTCCAATCGTTACCGAGCCCCACCTCGGCGGCACGCTTCACCAGGAAGTCCTTGGGCTCGCCGACGGCGGCAAGCCCCGAGAGGTCACCCTTGATGTCGGCGGCAAATACCGGAACACCGGCAGCAGAAAAGCCCTCGGCAAGGCCCTGAAGCGTGACAGTCTTGCCCGTGCCGGTGGCGCCCGTGATCAACCCATGCCGGTTGGCAAATTTGAGCTCCAGGTATTCGGGCTTCGTGCTCTTGCCGACAAAGAGCTTCCCTTCCTGCAACACCGACTGAACCATAACGGTTACCTCTCGTTTCGCGGCCACCCGCCCGTGCTTACGGTTCCCTATGGAGACCGCCGATCCGCACCTTCAGGCTAGAGCCTATTTGCATGCGCCGCCCCCGTTTGCAAACCAGAGTTGAAGGGCTGAATTGGGGATAACTGTTGTTACAGTAGAAGACCTTGCAGAAGCCGGATGAAATCGTTCAAGGCGTGTCGCCGTGCCGCGAAGCAACCGATGGATTTCTGCGTGCGCGGCACTCTCTCACCCCCTATAGAGAGCATCCTGATGCCCGCCCGGAAGGACCTGAGGCGGAGAAAGTGATCTTGCCCATCCAGGACCATTTCGACATGACTGCTGAGCCCGCCGCTGACGGCATCATCCAACTGGCCAATGACTTCCCGGTCGCGACGCGCGAGCAGTGGCTGACCCTCGTTCATAAGGCCATCAAGGGTGGCGACTTCGAGAAGCGCATGGTCTCGAAAACGGCCGACGGCATTCGCATCGAGCCGCTTTATACGCGCTCGGATGCTCTCCCCGGCCTGGACTGCGCGACACCGGGAACGGCCCCCTATACACGTGGGGGCTCGCGACCTTCGATCAACGACCGCGGCTGGGATATTCGCCAGCTGCAGACCGCAACCGATCCCAAACTCGCGAATGGTGCCATTCTCGAGGATCTCGAAGGCGGAGCCAATTCAATCGCGCTGCACATGGCGCATCCCAAGGTTGCGGGCCTGCCGATCGATGCCGGCGCGCTCGATGCAGCGCTCACCGGTGTTCTCTTCGATCTCTGTCCGGTCGCTCTTATCGCCTGGGATCGCGCACCCGAGGCGGCCGATGCTCTCGTCTGGGTCTGGGAGAAGCACAAAATTCCCGAGGCGAAACGGCTCGGTCACTTCAATTTCGATCCGCTCACCACGCTTGCAATGTTCGGTAGCCTCCCGGTGCCGCTCGAGGCTTCGCTTGCTGAGGCCGCGAAGCTTGCCTCACGAGCGCAATCAGCGCCGGGCGTCACGGCGCTCATCGCTGACGGGAATGCCTATCACTGTGCAGGAGCGAGCGAAGCCCAGGAGCTCGCGGCGACGCTGTCGACTTTCCTCACCTATCTGCGCGCGTGCGAGGCGGCCGGCCTGGCGCCGGAAAAAGCCATACCCAAAATCGCCGTCGCCCTCAGTGCCAGTGCCGATCAATTCCTGACCATAGCTAAGCTTCGTGCCGCTCGCCGCCTCCTCTGGCGTGTCGCGGACGCAGCCGGCGCGGGATTTTCGGCGGCGCAAGTCCATATCACCGGCGTAACCTCCTGGCCAATGATGTCGAAGCGGGACCCCTGGACAAATATTCTGCGCACGACGGTCGCCACAGCCGGTGCGGCGCTCGGCGGGGCCAATGCCATTCTGACACTCCCCTTCACGTATGCGCTCGGAGTACCCGACCGTTTCGCCCGCCGCGTTGCGCGCAACATTCAGATCGTGCTTCAGGAAGAATGCAACCTTGGCCGCGTTATCGATCCCACTGGCGGGTCTTGGTACGTCGAGAAGCTCACGAGCGAACTCGCACAGGCCGCATGGATGAAATTTCAAGAAATCGAGGCAGAGGGCGGAATGGGTAAGGCGCTTGCCAGCGGTTTCATACAAGACAAGATCGCGGCGGTTGCCGAGGCGCGCGCCAAGGCTTTCGCAACCGGCAAGCTCAAACTGACGGGCGTATCGGCATTTCCGCTGCTTGGCGATGACGGCATCAAAGTTTCACCCCATCCCACGCCCGCTCCAGAGCCGCTCACCAAAGCCGTCGAAGTGCGGCCCTTGCAGGTTGCGCGTTTTGCCGAGCCCTTCGAGGCGCTCCGAGATGCCGCCGATGCGCACGCTGCAAGAACGATGAAGCCGTTCCGCGTGTTTCTTGCATCCATCGGTGATGTGATCGATCACACCGTGCGCACAACCTGGACCAAGAACTATCTGGCGGTGGGCGGCATCGAGGCCTTGACCAGCGACGGCTATCCCAAAGCAGAAGCAGCGGCGAAAGCATTTAAGGCCTCGGGCACCAACGCGGCATGTATCTGCTCTTCGGACGCACTCTATGCCGAGCACGCTGCCCCAACCGCAAAGGCCTTGAAATCGGCCGGAGCAAAACTTGTGCTCATGGCAGGCCGGCCGGGAGAGAAGGAAGCCGCACTCAAGTCAGCCGGCGTTGACCAATTCCTGGTCGAGGGAGCCGACGCCGTGGCGACGCTCAAAGCTCTTCAGGCGCGTCTTGCAGAATAATGTGGACAGGGGTGTGGACAACCACGCGGCGTGTTACGGGAGAAACAGCATCCCTTTTCCCGATCTCCTAATCTCCGTGAGCTTGCGGACCGCCATTTAAGTCCGTCCGCGCTCGGGAGTGGTTGTCATGTCGTCTCAGCTTTTGTTTGCACGCATCTTGAAGGCATCGTTTGCGTTCGTCCTCTTGCATGCCGCTCTGTTCTCTTTTCCGGCCGTGATGAGCGGGGACGCCAATTCGATTCAATCCCTGCTCCTGATGGGAAGCGGGCTCTCCTTTTCGATCCTCGTCGTGCTCTTCGTGCTCGTACTTCCCCTCTACATCGCCTTGGGCAGCTCCGAAGCAGGCTCCGACGCCAGCCGTAAGATCCGTTGGCCGCTGGCAGGCGCGCTCTCGGTCATGGCGTTTGGCTGTTTCTTCGTCTTCGGTTTCCAACTCAAACCGCTCGTCATCCTTGCCGTGGCCGGAGCCGCCTGCGGATTCGGCCTATCTCTCACGATCAAAGAGCCACGACGCTGGGCCGTTAACTAGGCCCAATTGAACCACTCGATGCCACACGAAGGGGCCCCGCGGCATAGTCTGTCGCGGGGCCCTTGCCGCATTGCATGCCCCCCTCTAGCGCATATGATACGGGACGCTTAGAAGATGGTCGAAAATCGGCCCGGCATCAGAGGCGCCATGACCCGTATTCCAGACTTCACGAAGGTTGATCTCGAGACCAAGACCCCGGCGGCCGCAGGATCCCATCCGGCGGGCGAATCCTGGATAACTCCTGAAGGTATCGAGGTGAAGCCGGTCTACACAGGGGCCGACACAGCCGGTCTCGATATCATGGATACGTGGCCGGGCTTCGCGTCTTATGTACGTGGGCCCTACCCCACCATGTACGTCACCCAGCCCTGGACCATCCGCCAGTACGCGGGCTTCGCGACGGCTGAGGAAAGCAACGCCTTCTACCGGCGCAACATCGCAGCCGGCCAGAAGGGCCT
>CAZSNH010000056.1:0-10587 GCA_964607855.1 uncultured Hyphomicrobium sp.
AGAGTTCGGCCATACCCAGAATGCCGTTCATGGGCGTGCGGATCTCATGGCTCATGTTGGCCAGGAACTGCGATTTGGCAGTGTTGGCCTGAGCTGCCTTGTTCAGTGCTTCGTCAAGCTCCTGAGTGCGGCTCTGTAGGTCTTGTTTGACCTTGCGCAGCAGGAGGTTTGACGTCTGAGCGTCGTCGCGGGCATCAGTTAGCTCGTCGAGCCGCAGACGGATCTGTTCGTCGCGCGCTTCTACTTCCGCAAGAAGAACATTAATGGCCTTGGCAATCCCATTGAGGCTGCCCTCGCGGGGTACGAAAACGCGTTTCGAGTAGCTGCGCGTCTGCGAGATTTCCGCAATCTGCTTTTCGAGGTCCGCAAACGAAGACGCGGCCTCCCCGCCGTCTGCCCGGCTCTTATTGTCCGCTGGCTCTTCGGTGCTGGGGACGAATGTCGGGATTGGATAGCGCCACATGGGTCACCTGAGCTCAGCTGAGGGCCCTGGCACCCTCGCGGAGTTTTTCCACGCGCGACAACAGCTCCTCGGGTTCAAACGGCTTGGGCAAAAGGCCCAGAGCACCATTGCTCAGTGCGCTGTCGATGAGCTCCTGATCGGCGTAGCCGGACATCATGATGATATGGGCATCAGGGTGGCGGCGCTTGATTTCAAGGAATGCCTGCACGCCATTCATGCCGGGCATGCGAATGTCAAAAATCCCGAGATCAAAATTCGTATTGTCGAACGCAAGAACCGCATTCTGACCGTTGTGGGCCAGCGTCACCTTATAACCGCTGAGTTCGAGAATCTCAGCGAGCCCCTGGGCAACGTCGACGTTGTCATCGAGTACGAGAATGTGGCATGGGGCTGATGTCGGCATTGGCATTCCTCTTGGTGTGGTTAGGTCGGGGATGGCGACGTTCCACTTAGAGTTTCTGACCTTTTAGTTTGAAGAGCTCGGCGCGCAGAGCCTGTTCCGCTTCAAAGCATTCAGGACCGAGTTTGAGCATTAGGCTCTTGATGCCGTCGGCATCCTTGGAGTTGGCGGCATTCTCGAGTGCTTGGCAAACCTTGGATAGGCGCGTCGCGCCCAGGTTATAGCTGCACGACTTCAGGGCGTGCGCATTGAGTTTCACTGCGTCGAAGCTGCTGGTCTCGTCACCTTGACGAATGGCTTGAAAGAAGCGGGGAGCTTCGTCGAGATAGGCCGCGATCAGCCGCTCTAGAAGGCCGGTCTTGCGAGTGCGGTATTGGGCGAGCAGGTTTTCGTTCAGCACCGTTTCGGCAGCGTCGGGACCCTCGGCCTGAAGTGCGCTTGACGTTTTCATCGTACTCAATACTCCCACTCAACTTGAACCACTTAGAATTCCCGCCCCCGATAGGCTGGGGTGGGAATTGTTATGCGCTAAGAGGCATTACGGAATAGCGAACGATCGGTAGCTGCTGGATTAACTCGGCGGATCCGCGCCGGTAAAACGAGGCTCGCCGTCGTGCCCCGGCCCGGCTGGCTTTCTATTTCCAAAGAGCCGCCATGCTGGCGGGCGAGTGCGGTTGCGATCGGGATTCCGTAGCCAACGCCGTTTTGGTCCGTCGTCAGCGCGGTCCACGGCCTGTCGAGGCAATTGTTGAGATTGTCAACCTGGGCCGCCCCAATGCCGATTCCGGTGTCCGATACCGCAAGTCGCACGTTGCCCTCTGGCGTCTCGCCGATGGATACCGCGATCTCGCCGCCTGGGGGTGTGAAACGCGTGGCATTGATGAGAAGGCTTGAAAGTGCGTACGTAAGGCGCGCTTCGTCGGCGCTCACCTCGAAATCCGTCGAGGGCAGGAGGCAGCGGATCGACACGCGGCTCTGTTCGCAGATCGGCTTGAACCTTTGGACAGCACCCGAGATCAGCTTTTTGAGATCCACAGCCGACGTCTTCATCTCCACTTTGCCCGACGTGACTTGGGCCAGCAAGTTGAGGCTGCCGATGGAGTCGGAGAGCGCTCGGGCCTGGGCAGATAGATTCTGTAACGCAGTTGCGAGATCCGGGAGGTCCTCGGCGAGCCCAGGGACGGACGCAATAGCCTGGGCCTCGGCCGTCAATCGGAATGCCAAGTCCCGGTGATGGTTGCTGGCAACGCGCACCAGGTTCCAGCACGACTTGACCTGGTCGGCAAAAGCTCTTTCAGAATGGGCAAGCCGGCTTTCGGCTTCCATAACTGCTCTACCACTCTTTTCGCAAGCTGAGGCTAATGCTGCCTCAATCCTCTTGGTGAGGTCGGCTTCAAGGGCCTCGTACTTCGCTTGGGCGGCATTGGCCTGGCTCGCCAGCGCGTGTTGATGCTCCTGCTGCAACTCCTCAATCCTGGCGGAGCATCTCTGCTCTGTTAAGACGACTTCGTTTCGTGCTGCGTCTTGAACGGCCTTGATCTCTTTGAGCGCTTCCTCTTCGAGTTCGCGAATACGCTTGTCGAACTCCTGCTGCACCTGTTCGGCCTGCATGGCGAGTTGACGTGCCGTGTCCTCTTCGGTACGCCGGAACGACTGCAACTGGCGTGCAATCTCGGCCTGCCGCCGGGTTTTTTCGAGAACGTTCGCGACGCGGTCGGCAAGGAATACCCAATCGACGGGCTTCGTCACAAAATCGTCGGCTCCTGCCGAAAGTCCACGTTCAATGACATCGCGATCGCGAGAGGCGGTGATGAGAATGATGGGAATTTCGGCTGTGACCTCGTTCTGCTTGAGGCAAGTGCAGAGCGTATATCCGTCGAGCGAGGGCAGCATCCAGTCGAGGATAATGAGGTCGGGCTTGAACTTGGCGGCCATCTTGAGGCCGCGGCTGCCGTCGTCGGAGAGCCGCACCGAATACCCAGCATCTTCGAGGTATTCTTTGACCAGAATGCGCTGCGTCGTGTCGTCATCAATGACGAGAATGCGCTCGGCTTTGCCTTCGGCACGCTCTTCGGATCGCTCTTCTGTCATGACGCCCCGGACTGAAAACTTGGTCGGATTAGCTGAACAAGGGTTGCGCCATGTTGGTTCATCGGTGCTAAGAATTCGTGAATGAATTGCTGAACTATTTTCTTGTTTCCGAGACAAAATTGGCTTGATAGCCCACTTCACAAGGGATCGAATTTGAAGAAATGAACATGCTGGGAAATGTTATCTTGCCGTCCTTGCCAATTTGACTTGGGCTCTCCATCCCAGACTGATCAGGGAAGCGCGTTCATGGGACGAAGGGGACGGTGTGATCCTGTCAACGTGCACCGTGGGGCCGGATAAAGCCCTTCTCAAGTCGCCAAGTTGGGGGGCTGAGGCTCGATACCGCCCTCCTCAATTCAGCAAACTTTCACCTTCTTTCAATAGGCTAGCCTAGTCGAAGTACGCGTTGCGAATGATCGGGAGTGGTCGCCGATGCAGTTAGAGTTGGCGCGTCCGGGAGCTAATACTATGCCCGGACATGCTATGTTGAAGTTGGCGGCTGACAGTTTGCCTCGAGCCGACATTCTCTTGGTCCTTGCTCGCATTGGAGCCATTCTTCTTGTCGCCGACTGGCTCATCCTCACGCCGCTGCGTGGGGAGAGTGTTTCATTGGCCAACATGGCCGGCGGCGCCGTGAGTTCGTTCCTTCTCACAATCATGGCTGCACCGTTGATCCTCTCTTGGGTCGTGCAGCCCTTCGCTGAATCGGCCAAGAGAGCGGAAAATTCACTCCAACACGCACTCGAGGCCGCAAAAGCCCAATCGGAGGAGCTTTCAAACGCCCTGCTCCAGCTTAGCATGCACAGGCAACTCTTAGATCATCACGCGCTCGTCAAGGAAACGGACGGTGAGGGGCGCATCACTTACGTCAATGAAGCGCTCTGCCGGATTACGGGCTACACGCGAGAAGAGCTTATTGGCCAGCCGGCGAGTATTCTCAATTCGGATCTTCACTCGGACGAGTTCTGGTGGGATATGAACCTGGTGACCGCTGAAGGCGGCGTTTGGCAGGGTGAGGTGTCCTGTCGCCGGAAGGACGGCTCCCTGTTATGGCTTGTTCAAAGCATTACTGCAGTGCGTAACGCCGATGGTGAGACGGTGGGTTTTGTTGATCTCGGCACCGACATCACCGAGAACAAGGCCCTTCATGACGAGAACATGCGCAAGAACAAGTTGGCCAGCCTCGGCCAGCTTACGGCAACGGTGGCACATGAAATCCGCAATCCGCTGGGAGCCATTAAATCCTCCGCATTCGTGCTACAGCGCAAAGTGAGAACTGCGCTCGGCGCGGAAGCCGCCGAAAAACTTGCGGAAGTCGAGCCTCAATTTCAGCGCATCAATAACGGCATTGCTCGCTGCGACAAGATCATTTCGGAGCTTCTCGACTATACGCGCATCAAGAGCCTCGAAGCCGAGACCTTCATTTTCGATGACTGGGTGCGGTTGGCTCTGCAGGAAGAAATGAAAAACATCCCGCCAAAGGTCGAGGTCGTTACCGATTTCAAGCTCGGGCATATCGAGGCCGATTTCAACCCCGAGCAGATGCGACGCGTGTTGATCAACCTGATTTCGAATGCCTGCGAAGCCATGGTCGGTAAGGGCGACGTGCCAGCGAGCGTTGTTATCGAAAACCCGAAACTCATCATCTCAACCTCAAGAGTGGGCGATACGATCGAACTCAATGTTACCGACAACGGCCCCGGGATCAGCCCGGAGAATCTGGCCAAGATCCGCGAGCCGCTGTTCACGACCAAGTCCTTCGGCGTCGGGCTCGGAATTCCAGCAGTTGAGAAGATTCTAGAGGCGCATCGTGGTGGCCTGAAAATCGAAAGTGCGGTCGGTAAGGGAACTTCAATGACGGCGTGGTTTCCTCGGGCTTACTCCGAACAGCAGAAGGTTGCCTGACATGCGTGCCACGATGGAAAGGCCCGGTCATGGCGGGATGGTATCTTGCTCAGTCCTTAACCTCGCCAATGCGAGACCACCTGCAAGGAGGGCTGCGCCCTTCAAAAATTTCAGAATTTATAATCGACATTCCCCGGAGTGAGCGTTCCAATGTCTCTCGATTCGCAGAACACCGCCGCAGTCCACCGGCTCACGCCCGAGATTGGTAGCTTCGATTGGAGCCCTTCCGATGTGGCGCCGCCGGGGCTCGTGGTTGAGAATTTGCGCCGGCGGGGCATCGACCTGCTGCGCATTCAAATCGATGCGTCCAAGCCTTCGAGCTTCTTCGGCAAGCTCTTCGGGTCTGCAAAGTCGTCGCAAACCACGATCACCATTGTCGATGAGCAGATGCGTTTCGATATCTCGGGTGCCAAGTCCGCACGTCCGATGGCCGTTGTTATTCCTTTCAACGAAATCAAGAACATCCAGATTGGCGGCTCGGCGCTTGGAAAGCGAAGTGCTCTCAAGATTCTTCACCGCGACACAGCGCTTGAAGTGGGAGCCGGCTTGCCGGACTCCTCGCTGCATTGGCTGCGTGAGCGGCTCTTGCTTGAGAAAGCAGGTCTCGTCTGGAAGCCGCTTCACAACGTCGGCCGCCGAACCACGCGCAGGACCTGCAATCCCGACGACGACGTTTATGCAAATTGGCCAAAAGGGCCGAACCGGCTCGTTTCATTCTTCATCCAGGAAGCGCCGGAGAAGGCGCGTCATCTCATCGAATCCATTAAGGCACAGAACTGGCCGAAGGCAGAGCAGCATACAAACTGGCTCAAAGCCGGCAGCGCGGCCGTCGGCGCCTCCTACCTCTCAGAGCTTTGCCAGCGCCTTGAGATCGATATTCAGACAGGGGATCATTCGCGCCTCGACGTCCTCGCCCCGCACTTCAGCCGGGAATTCAACAAGGTCATCGAGATTCTGAGCCGGGTTACGGCGGCACAGGCCACAGAGAGTCCCGTTGTACCGGTCGAAGTGCCTGAGACGCAGGCGACGGGTGTCGAACCCATTCTTGAGGGCTACCGGATCCTTCTCGTCGAAGACAGCAGGGTCAATCAGGAGATGGCCCGCGACAGTCTCGAGCCGGTTGGGTGTCATTTGACGATCGTCACCAATGGACAGGCGGCGATCGAGATCTACGAAAAGGAGTCGTTCGACGCCATTCTGATGGATTGCCAGATGCCCGGCATCAATGGGTTCGATGCCACTAAGGCAATCCGGGCCAAAGAAGTTCTTGCGATGCGTCCCCGTACGCCAATCATTGCGCTCACCGCCAACGCACTACGTGACGATCGGGAAGTTTGCATTGCCGCTGGCATGGACGACTATGTCAGCAAACCGTACTTGCCGCACGAGATCATCGAAGCGCTTCTGAAATGGCTGCCGGAGAGATCGTCGCCAGATGTGAAGGTCGAAACTTTGAAGGACGCGAGCGCCAAGATGCGCGAGGCGGTCGCATCCGAAGGCTGCACCGAATTGCAGCCGGGAGTCATCGAAGAGACAACCCCTCCGGCTGCAGTAAACGCTTAGTTCGAGGTCCAGAACCGGGACGGCGTCGCGGCAGAGGTGATCTTGAAAGGAGAGCGGGGGCGGAAAATTCCGCCCCCGCGTTTTTATGCCGGCGTTTTCGCGAAATTACTTGATGCCGCGCTGCATCTTCGCGGCCTCGACCGTGTTCTGCAGCAGACAGGCAATCGTCATCGGACCTACACCGCCCGGCACCGGCGTGATGGCGCCCGCAACACGCGCGCATTCCTCATAGTTGCAGTCGCCGACGAGTTTGCCCTTACCGTCCTTGCCCGTGATACGGTTGATGCCGACGTCGATTACGATGGCGCCGGGCTTGATCCAGTCGCCGCGGACCATTTCAGGAATGCCGACGGCTGCGATGAGGAGATCAGCGCCTTTGACAATCTGGGGCAGGTTGCGTGATTTCGAGTGGGCGACGGTCACCGTGCAGTTCTCTTTGAGCAGCAGCTGAGCAACCGGTTTGCCGACGATGTTCGAGCGGCCAACCACGACGGCATTCACTCCACTAAGATCATTCTGAACGGTCTTGGCGAGGATCACCGAGCCGACGGGCGTGCAGGGGACCAGAGCGCGTTCGCCGATGGAGAGCCGGCCGACGTTCACGGGATGGAAGCCATCGACGTCCTTGTCGGGATGGATGGTATTCAGCACCTTGTTCGAGTTGACATGTTTTGGCAGCGGGAGCTGAACCAGAATGCCGTTAACCGCGGGATCGTTGTTGAGCTTCTCAACGAGCGCCAGGATGTCAGCTTCGCTTGTCTCGGCCGGGAGTTTGTGCTCCCAGGAATTCATGCCGACCTCGACGGTCTGCTGCGCCTTGTTCCTGACGTAGACCTTGCTGGCCGGGTCCTCACCTACGAGGACGACAGCCAAGCCCGGCTTGAGGGCGTGCTTGCTTACGAGCTCGGCAACGTCCCTCGCGACTTTGGCACGCACATCGGCCGCAATGGCCTTACCGTCGATGACGCGAGACATAGACCTCCTCCCTAAGTTTATTCGTTCTTCTGAAAGCGCGCTGTCCTTTCGGAAAGGCGGGCTTCGATGGCAAAAGGGTCGCCGCGAATGGCGACAGATTTGACGCGAGACTTACCCCCGCCCACCAGGCTCAGCGTACTTTTCGGTACGCCTAGCCATTCGGCGACAAGCTTCACGAGGGCCGTATTGGCTTCCCCCTCCACCGGCAGTGCCCGGACCCGCACCTTAAGCGCGAGCCCGTCCGCGGTCGCTTCAAGTCCGTCGACGACATCTAGAGACGATTTCGGCGTCAGGCGCACGCGCACGATGACGCACCCCTCACCCGCGCGCCACGGGCGGGCCGGTTCGCTCACAGCAGCGCGTCTCTCAAGGAGCCGAGGACCACGCTTTGCACGAAGAAGAGGAAGAGGAGCAACAGGACAGGTGAAATATCGATGGCACCGAGGTTGGGCGTGAGACGCCGGAAGGGTTTGAGTACCGGTTCGGTCACGGCGTAAAGCGTTTGGGCCAGGCTCCTGACAAAGGGATTGCTGTAATTGACGACCCCGAATGTGAGCAGCCATGACATGATGACGCTGGCGATCAGCACCCAGACGTAGAGGTCGATAAGATAGCTTGTGAACTCGATCAGCCGCACGGCCATCGGAAGGCTCCGCGAAGTAAAAATTCGGGCCTATCCCTATCGTGTGCGGCAATGCGCGGCAAGGGGACGGTTTGGATGTGGGGCTCGCCGGGGCACAAACATGTGGAGAGTCCGCAGAGGCGCCCCTCGGCCTCGGCCACTTGGTTCATGCTCATGACGACGAGCAAGAGAACCGGTGAGACCGATGCCCCCGTTTCTTGACATCCAAATATTGCAGCGCGAAAGTAACACCCACTCTGACGGGGCCGTAGCTCAGATGGGAGAGCGCTGCAATCGCACTGCAGAGGTCAGGGGTTCGATTCCCCTCGGCTCCACCAGCCCCATGTTTATCCTAAGGCGTAAGGTGGTTCGGTGCCGCCTGCCGCTTTCAAGGTTCTGCGTCAAGCGCTGCGAGGCGATCGAAGCCCGCCTTTCGGGCGTCAGGTATGCGGCGCGACTTGCCTTCGAATTGGGCACCGGGTTCGAGCAAGAGCTCCGAATGATAGGCGGCGCCCGTGACAGTACACCCATTCTTGAGCTCCAGAACACCCGCGTAGATTTCAGCGTCAACCGTGCCGCGTACGGCAACCTTCTCAGCGACGATGACGCCCATGCAAGAAGCGCCCACGTCGATCAAGAGCGATCGGCAGTTAATGATACCTTCAAATGGGGCCCGCAGCCATATTGGGCCATCGAAATCGATCCGCCCGTCGATCCGAACACTTGGCCCAATGACGAACGCGTTGTCGTTCAAGGCCGGTGACGCGCCAATCTCGTTTCGACCGCTCATCGATCTTTCACCCGGCAGGTTCACGCGAACTTAAGCAAGGATCGGCGGCAATCGGCGCCAAATCCATCCGTTCAACGACTTTACGATTAATGGCTAGCGCCATGCCCACTGTAAGGCGCTAGCTCCTACGCGTGGCGAGAATGCGTAAAAGGGTGGGAACTGGTGCCGCTTGCGTGACTCGAACACGCGACCCCATCATTACGAATGATGTGCTCTACCGGCTGAGCTAAAGCGGCTGACCGAAGCGTTATCGGATGGCAGGGAATAGCTGCTCGGGCTTCCGATTGCAAGACCCGCAGCGTGCGATTGCGACCGCTGCAATGCCGCGCATGATGCTGTGATTACACGGAAATCTGCTCGGTGGGGTTTCGATTATGGCCGTTGCGCCTTACGCAGCAGAAAACGTCCGCCTCATGCGGTCGTCCGATTTCGGGCCCGTGCGCGGGGCCTGCGCGGCGGGAGTGGCCCCTGGGCGAGGAGCCCGGTCAGATCCGGTATCGTTTGCTCTCGCTTGGAAGTGCACCATGAATAGGTCCGCGCACGGCGAATTGACATCTTTGGATGGCCGCCGAGGTGGGTCGCTCCGTGCGGGGCAAAGTCGATGGTCGAGGAGCCGGTCTTCTCGAAGGGCGTTGATGAGACGACCCTCAGTTATTCGCGGTGGTCATTAAACGGCAGAATTCGAGACGTAGGCTGCAGAGACAGACCGAGCGGGATGGTCGTAAACCACCAAGCACCAGCACCATGCTCTCGTGCGAATTTGCTGATTTTTTGCGCCGATTTCCAAGTGTAGACACGTGACCTCTATAGAGACATGGCTCACGTCGGGGGCGGCATGAATTTCGGATGAGTTGCGGGTCCCAATTCCTCCGCGCAGCCCATCGTCAGCACTCTCCTCAATCTGGAACAATTCTGCAAAGTGCGTCGTTACAATGGATTCCTGAAGTCAACAGCCGCTCACCGAAGCATGCGGCGTATTTCCTACGCATCGATCCCTGAAGGCCATTTCGAACCAAAGTCGGACTCTATCTCAGACCTAGGTCCGTACGGTTAATTGGGACTTGCGTGATTGCGGGGCTTCGTCGCAATGTTATAATTCAGCACTTGCACAGGCCAATCTGGCTGTCCAAGATTTGTTTGAGAAACTGCAGAGGTGCAGCGTTCGCGCGTATTGGCCATACATGATCCTGGTAAGTTTCGATTTGGCGCACATGCCGTGACCAAATTGATCGGGACGAAGTCCCACGGGTCTTAGCGGCGGTGGGTGGTGAGTTCGAAAATCGCCGGTCTGAGAGCTAGTCACATGCCCTCTTGCGACGCGTGACGCGGCAGTCAAACCCTGAGTGAAGAATATGGGCGCGGTCGAACGTCGGCGAGGCCGGGGCGTGAACCATACCGCGTGGACGCCTTTGATACGGATCATGGCCAAAGGTAAGCTAAGGGGTTGAATTAACATAGATCGCTAAGGTCAAGTGAATAAGCTGGTAATGGCGTTATGAAAGACAAAGTGGGCGGGCAGTCTGTCGGCGTAATCGATAGGTCTACGATCGGGGGCCGTGTGATCTCGGCCCCGAGTGACTCGACGAATGGCGCCGCAGGGACGGAGCCCCAACCAACAGTGATCGTGGTCGAGAAGCACCGGCTCATTCTGGACTGTCTCTTACAAGGCATACGCGATTCGACAGGCTTCATGGCATTCGGAGCCGGCACCTTGGAAGAGTGCCTGTGGCTCGCAGAGGACCAAAGGCCTTTTCTGGCATTGATCAGGGTGCCGAGCG
>CAZSNH010000057.1:0-10491 GCA_964607855.1 uncultured Hyphomicrobium sp.
AATGGTCGAGCTTACAAGTTTGGTAGCCGCCTCCACTGAGGGAAAAGAGCCTGCACGCTTCCGAACAAGAGCCGGGCCACGTTCGCCTCTCACCCGTGCAAGCAGGTAGCTATCACTCTTTCCGACATGCTCAACGAGCGTATGACCGCCGCGCGCCTCGTGCTCATGCAAGTCAACACGATGCCCGGGTGCACTTTCTGCTTGAGCAAACTTATCCCCGGGCTTGAAGCCGGGCTCCTCTGCACCGGAAAGGGCACCATCGTCGTTGTCGGTGGATGTTCTGCCACTCCCCCCACCCACATCCCTCCACTGGCCGCCTTCCGGATCACCGCGCGGAACGCGCGGCTGGTCGGGGCTGTACTTCAAGAAAGGGAGCGGAAGATCTGCCCTTTCCGGCCCCGGGCCCGAGAGCGAGCGGGGCGCCACAGCCCCCGGCAGCGTATCGCCGCCCATCTCGAGTGGGCCATAGCCCAAAGCGGTGCGCTTCTCATTTGCGGTGAGGAAGCTCGCGCGTTCGAGGCGCGCCCACAGGGCTTCGCGCTCGGATGAAAGCGCGTCCACCTGGTCGAGGTCGGGCCGCAGCTCGAACGCGCCCGGCGGCCGGCTCCGCGAAGCGGAGTCGCCGGGCGCAAATGAAGAACCTCCGCCTGGCGCGAAGGCGGGCGCCAGCCACTGTGACAGCGCAGCCCCCGTACGCTTGACGAGGGGCAGCACCGTCTGGCGCCAGAACGCGCGCTGCGCCTCCTGATAATTCGAGTAGGTGTTGTCGCCTGGGATTCCGAGAAGCATCGGCGGCACGCCGACGGCGAGCGCGATCTCGCGCGCAGCGGCGTGCTTGGCCTCGATGAAATCCATGTCCTTGGGCGAGAGCGAGAGCGACTTCCAGTCGAGCCCACCTTCGAGCAGCAGAGGCCGGCCGGCGTGCTTGGCGCCCTGGAAGCTCGTCTCGAGCTCGGCCTTGAGCCGCTCGAACTGCTCCCCCGTCATGCGCCCGGCGCCGCCTTCGTAGACAAGCGCCCCCGAGGGCCGCGCCGAGTTGTCGAGGAGCGACTTGTTCCACGCCGAGGCGGTGTTGTGAATGTCGATTGCGTTGGCGGCTGCCTCGATCGGGCTCATGCCATAGTGATCGTTGGCGGGATGGAAGAGCTTCACGTGCAGGATCGGGCGAACGCCAGCGACCGGCTCGGCATCGAAGCGCACCTGGAGTCCGCCGGCCGAATATTCATATGCCTCCGGCCAGCCGTCGACGCCGGGTATGACCTTCATGCGATCGGGACGCAGCGCATGCAGCTCGCGCAGCGCACCGCCAACGGCGACCACCTCGGCATAGGCATTTCCCGCAACAAGCAGGAAGCCATACCAAGCTTCGAGGAAATCGGTTCCGGTCTGCCCGGCGCTCGGTTGCGCCAGAAGATCGAGAAGCGGATGCCCGGCGATCTCTTCCTCGCCCTCGTAGAGCAGGAACGGCACCGACGCCGCGGCCTCCGCAATCATGCGCACGGCACGGTAGACGATCGGGTTCTGCATATAGCCCTCGCGCGCGAAGGCCGCGTAATCGCGTGGCGTCCACACCGGCCGGCCCAGGGTCTCGAGAGCAACGAGCGGGCCGGTGCGGCTCGCCTTCGCTTCGCGAGCGCCGATCGCGCCGCGCGGCCAGAGCCTCGCGAGCACATCCATTATGCGCGACATGAATTGTCCTTGCTTAGAGCTGGCGTATCGCGGGCGGAGCCGCGGGATCGAGCATCAATTCGGTCACCGCCCAGACGAGCGCGTCGAGACGGTCAGGACTGCGCCGCCCGGAGAGGCCGTCGGCGCCAAACGTACACAATTGATCTTCGAGTCTGTCGAATGCGCCCGCATGCGAGACGCGCCCCTCCGCGTAGAGAGCGGCAATCGGCTCGGCACGGAGCCATTTTCCCCGCGTCGCCCGAACCTTGCGCACAACCGCGTTCGGCTCGATCTGCTGAAGGATGGACACCACCATGTCGCCACCCTGGTTGACCTCAGCAACGAGACAGTCTGCATCAAAATCGTGAAAGGCTGCCAGCGCCGCGCGCGCCCACACGTGCGGCTCGCGCCCCTGGATCGTACGATCGGCGAGCACATAGCAGCGCCCGTCTCCACCCCGCCCCGCCACCACGATGCCGCACGAATCCGAGTGTGCCGTCGCAGTGACCGGGGGGTCGATCGCGACGACGACGCGCGCGAGATCGGGCGCCGATTGAGTACGATGCTCGTCAATCCAATCCCGCCTCCACAGCGAGCCGGTTCTCTCGTCGATGAGCTCGCCCAAGAGCTCCTGCCGGCCGAGGGCGGATCCCAAGTAGCGCCGCTCCATCTCGGCGATGAAGCCCGGTGCCAGATTGCTCTTGTTGGCATGCGTCGCAGCGCGGCTCACGACTGCCCCGCTATCTGCGAGTAGCTTCTTGAGAAGGGGGATCGGCCGCGGTGTCGTGGTAACGCAGGCCTGCGGGCAGCTGCCAAGCCGCAGGCCGAATTGCAGCATGTCCCACGTCCGCTCCGGCTCGCGCCATTTTGCAAGCTCATCACACCAAGCAGCATCGAACTGCGGACCTCTGAGGCTGTCCGGGTTCTCCGCTGAGAAAATCTGTGCAACCGCGCCGTTCGGCCAGACGAGTTGCATCTTTGAGACCTCGAAGCGCGGACGCTCTCCATCCGGATGAATGGCAAGCAGGCCTGAGACGCCCTCGACCATCACGCGCCGGGCATCGGCCAGCGTTTCAGCGACAAGAGCAATGCGGGAAGCAGGAGTGTTCCCTGCTTGCTCCTCGCCGAAGACCTTGGCGCGCACCCACTCGGCGCCGGTGCGCGTCTTTCCCGCGCCGCGTCCGCCAAGGATGAGCCAAAGCCGCCACGGCGCGCCGTCTGCTCGTGCCTCTGGAGGCCACTGATCGTCCCGCGCCCAGATGCGCCAGTCGTAGTAGAGGGTTTCGATGTCATCGGGTGAAAGAGCTTCAAGGCTTCTGCTGAGCCAGCCATTCTTCGTTGAGACGTTCCAGGCGTTCCGTAATCTCTCGGCGCATGCGCTCGATGTTTTGATTGCGCTCATGTGATCCGGTTGTGGCGTTTGCACGTCCTTTGCCATTGTCACTGGCGCTCTCCCCCGAAGCTTCTATTTTCCCGACGAGGGTTGCTATCGCGCGCGTCATGCGCTCCTGATCCTGGGGCGAGAGGTCTTCACCAGACATGATGAGTTTCTCCAATTGATCGATCTGCAAATCGATGAGCCGGTACGACCGGCGTAACCGCGTTGCGTAACTGTCGGAACCGCGTGCCTCGAGGGCCCGGCGGGCTTTTTGCCGGACCTTCTTCGAGGCCTCGAAGGCAAGTTTGGTGAGCGTCTCACCGGTGACACCTGCACCGGATGAAACCGCAATCTCCTCGGCAATCTTCTTAACAAGATGGGGAATGCGCCGGCTCGCTCTCGAGGGCCGAGGGGCCCATCCCTGCCGAATGGCGCGATGACAGATCGTACTGTAGCCGACCTTGAAACGGGCGGCCATGCGAACAATCGGCTCTGTTGTCTCCTCCCACCCGCGGCGGATTTCTTTCCACGTTTCCTCGTCAGCAAAACGCGCGCCTGTGGGCTCCCCTAGGACGGAGCCCGCGTGGGTTTTGCTGCTTCCTCTTGCCCCCCATCCTTCTCGCTTTGCTCGCCGCTCGATCGTGCTGCCGGCGGGGCCATGACGCGCCATCAATTGCGCGAGTGATAGCGACGTCTCGCACCAGTCGCGCCGGATCGCCGCCCACGTTTCCGCGTCGTAGCGCACCACGCCCATGCAAACCTTTATCTTCTTGAGATGGGTGGAGAAAACGAGCCCATGCGCGCCCTACGCGCTTCTCCGACCGTAGGAAATTTCTATCATTCGACCGGGACGCTGTCAATGGAAAATCTGCAATAACTAATTGTTTTTGTTTAGTTTTTCTTGATTCTGACGCGCAACACTCCAGTATATTTCACTGCCCAATTGCGGGGATTAATTCTGCGTGTGACGCCCGCGTTTATCCCCGTCCTTCACGTTACCGATCGACGCGCGCAGGCATGATAGAGCGAGCGCAATCTTGGGGAGTGACTTGCAGGATTGCCACGGCGAAGTGTGGCTGGCGGTTCCCTCGTAATTTCCTTCAAAGAAAAAGCGCTGGCTGCGACGGCCAGCGCGAGTGTCGTTCCCAATGTGGGATGAACGACGGCCTACTTGAGCGACGCGACCGCACGCTCCGGCTCGTCGAATTTGAGGACCAGCACGGCGCGCACGGACTGGATCTCAGTGTCGAAGTCCGCGTGTGCGTCGAAGTCTTTCACGATTCGGCATTCCTTGTAGTAGCCGCAGCGAAATGGGTTGGAAACGCTTCCACCCGATGCTGACGCGCTCTCGCCATCGAATTCTGAGTAGCGGTACTCGAATTTGAGCGACACATTCTTCTTCAGTTTGACCTCGCCGCCAGCGCCGACGAAATAGCCGTTGAGATCGTCAGGGGCCTCCATGGACAACACCGTGGACTTTCCCCAATGGTTCTTGAACGTGACGTCCACGGACCCGTCGAGGCTTGCTTCAGTGTAGCCGCCCACACCATAGAGCGCTATGCAGGGCGTGAGCAGGAAGCCAACCTTGCCGCCGATGCTCCAAACATGATCGAGTTCGATGTCGCCGTCGATCGAGCCGACTTCCTTCTTGTAGCGGCGGAATTGCTCGATCCAAGGCTCCGAGAAACTGTGATCGGCATCTTGATAGAAGTCGAAGTCAGCAAAGGCACCGATCAGAACGCGACTGTGGAGAAGGCGATCATAGCCGATCTGCGCCGTGCCGAAGATGTCCCAGTCGTCATCGCCAGACGAGGCACTCTTTGAATCCACCTTCTTAAATTTGGTCTCCCAGTCGCTCCAACCGTACTCAATGCATTCCCGGTATTCGAGGTACTCACCATCCGAGTATTTTACGCATTCTTTATGCCGCTTCTGCAGTTCCTTCGATTTCGATGCGTCGATGTCGACATTGTGGTCAAATGACCCGGCGCCGATGCCGACACCAACGTAGAACCCATCCCACACATACTGCTCGGCTGGCGCTGCCGTGACGTCCTTGAGGCTTACGTTCTCACCATCGGCCCGGGCGCCGGTGGAGAGCGATGTCACACCCGCGAGGACCAGTGACGCAATGCAACTCTTACGCAACATGGGAACATCCCCCTTACTCGAAAGACGCACTTTCCGGTCAGCTCCTGCCTCCTTCGGCGCGAATGAGCCTCAACGGCCCCTTCCGCGACAAACGCGCATGAATGACCGAGACGACGCTCCAGCCACGCCGCCGTCATCACGGCCACGTGCAGAGCACCCCGCTGTATTTCCGGAATGATGAAGAGCGATCGCGTGCGCCAATCTTTGGCGTCTACAGTGAAGACCCCAGAGGTCTTCGCGGCGAACTGCCCGTAACTGGCAGTGATATCTTTTCTCCTACGCCGACATCGGCGCGCCCTCAGAGGAGAATTTGGCCAGTCGCATTGCTGGCAGGGTTTAGCTCAGAGTTCATTCATCTACAGCTTTCCCCAGCCAGAGTGGACTTATCCACAAAAAGTTCCAATTATCAATGTTGCGATGGCCAGGTTGCCTCAAAAAGGCCTCAACCGTTGCCATCCGGCCACCAGTCGCTGTCATGCTGCTCTCTCTCATGTTCGGGATTCTTTGCGGTACATCGGGCCCATCGTTTCAAAAGTCGGACACGGCTTGGCTGGAACAGTCCCCCGATGATGGCGATGCCACTGCACCCGTCAGAAGCGGAGCGGCCGCAAAGCGGCTGACCCTTGGGCAGGGCATCAAGCTCCCTCAGCGAAAGCCCAATTGCAGCCCTTTGAGATGCGAAAATCGAGTTTTCCAACCGACGCACATGCCGCTGCGGTGAACGTGGCGGCTGAACTCGCCCCGCAGTTCTTGCCTAATCCAATGTGATCGCCAGACCGCTGAGGTCTAGGTTCGCGATGAGACCGACCTGCTTGCCGCTCAATTCCAGCACGGCGCCCTTCTGGTTGGTGAGCACGATCGCACGTGCACCTGCCCCGAGCGCAAGCCCGGCGCCAGCGGCTCCATAGACGCCCGCGACATCCGATGGCTTGTCGATGTTGCTCACCTTGCCGTGCAGCTCGGTCTTCGAGCCCCCGAACACGAGGCCGTAGTCTAATCCACCCACCGAGAGGCCGTAGGTCTTGCCGCGAAACGAAAGCGTGCCACTCCCGCCTGATCCTCCGATAACCCAACCCGCTTTGTAGATCGTGAGAGAGACGTACCCGCTGTCGGCATAGCTGGCCGTCGTAGAGCCGATAAAGGTTAGGAGCGCTGCAAGCGCCGTGCGGAAGGCGGACAGGATCTTCATCGCAAGTCTCCGGGAGTGACTTCTCAGCGTGGACCCCTCGACTTAACAGATCGATTGAGGAAGCAAGATGTTCTCGGCTCTCCCACGCCGTAATTGTGGGTGGGGTAAGAGCCTCCATGACCGCCCGACGTTTCCCGGCACTCAGTTTGGTGAAGATACTGACACCGGCCCGGCCAATGCCCGAGCCATTGAGGCAACTGCCGGTTTCGCGGACCATCTCCAGAGCGCGCCGGCTCAGTGTCAATTGCTCAGTCGTCGAAACGTTCGTTCCCTTACGCCGGCTCCATCGCTACGACATCGCGTTCGCGATCGAGCACCAGAAACGAATACTTGACCACGCCCCAGGGTTTCACGGCCTTCAGGATTGCATCCTTGTTGAGCACACCGCAGGTATAGAAATCGAGCTGAATGAGCGCCGGATTAGTCTCGTCCCAGACGTGAATAGCGCAGTGCGAAGTCTCGATGATGGCAACGCCCGTGAGGCCGCGGTTGCCCGGCGTGTCGACGTGGGCGACGTGCGGACCCGAAACCACGTTCATGCCCTGGTCCTTGATGAGCTGTGCCATCCAGTCCACGAGGTAGGCGCGGTCCTCTGCGGTTGGGGGATTGGTGACCTCAAAACGGCCGATGAAGTGGTGATGCTTTATCACTGGCTACCTCTTACCTGGGACCTCGGATGACGGAATCCAAGCCACCGGATCCCCAAACACCCACGCGTCCCCAGAAAATCCAAAACCAACAAGTTGCCGATATCCGGCCACCCTCCGTCCTGGTCCGTCATCGGCGCCATTTTGAGATGTGCATGACACCCGCCGCTTTCAAGAACAAGATCATCCCACTGGAAGCATTAGCCCGCATTGCGCCGCACTGCGAGCCGCGCCTCAACCCCATGGAAGTTGCGATGCCCAAAACTGTTCCCTATGGAACAGCCTCACCGAGGGTAAAAATCCTATCTTAGATTATTAAGCTTTCTATTACCTCACGCCTGCACGCCGGATTTTACAATGTTGAAGCCGATTAATTTGGAGCCATCGCATGGTTAATCCTTCTATCCAGAAGTCAGCCATTACGGTTTTCGTTCTGGCCAGTCTCATGGCCGTTTCAGTTGTTCCTGCCACCGCCGGTCCAAAAGAAAAGCTCCGAAAGGCAGCCCTGGTCGCCTGGGGAGGTGCAGTCCTGGTGGAATGTGCCGTCAAACGTATCCAAGGCAAGCCCAAGGGATTTTTCTGTCCTTGATCGGAGCTCGGAGTAGAGCCTCAACTCCTCATCGGTCCTCTGGACGATCTCCCGCCCGATGCTCGGAGGCGCCGTCTATGCGAGACCACTTCCGCTTCCGGCAATCACAGACCGGCAGGTCTCTCAGATGCCGGTTGCGGCGGTGATTGTGGCGGCCGAAAAGCCGATGGCGATATTGGCGGAAGGGAAAACGTCTACATCGCTGTTCTTCTTGCCGAGACCTCGCGGAGGTGATCTTATGACGGCACCGGTTGGCCGCGCTTTTCACCGAAGGGGAGTAAGCCATGGATACTGAAGACACATGCGTTTCGCTCGTGCCATATTTCAAAGTTCACGCCGGTCAGCTGCCGGCCTTCAAGCAACTGGGCGAGCAATTCATCGAAAAAACGCGCAGTGAGCCTGGCGTTGTATTTTATGCCTTCTCATTCCACGACGATGAAGCCCACTGCAGAGAGGGCTATAAGGACGCCAAGGGACTTCTTGCACACCTGGAGAATGTCGGTGATCTCTTGAAAAAGGCCCTAGCAATAGCTGATCTGACCCGTCTCGAGGTTCACGGGCCAGAGGACCAAATTGCGCAGCTCCGCGAGCCATTGTCCGGGCTCAATCCCAAGTTCTTTGTGCTCACCAACGGTTTCCGTCGCTCGGCCTAGGTCGTTGTCAGAAGAAGCAAACGAGAGTCCGACCGGGTGTTGCCCAGGGTGCACCCACGCGTCCCGCCTATGAGGCGTATTTAATGCAGTGAAATTGAGGGCGCACGTCTGACCTAGTTCTGAAAGCGCGCGAGGTCACGGTCAGAGACCTCACATTGAACCCGGTCGGGTTCGACCTTTCGAGGTGGGAACCTTTTCAAGTCTGCTGCATCCAACTTACTATGCACGTTCGCAAGTGCTGGAGGATCTGCCCATGCCTCAGCCGCTCGCCGAGAAAATCCCGATCTCCGCGGATTTCGAGCTTGTCCGCCGCGCCGCTGATAAAGGGAAAGTTGCCATCCGCGCTCTATTCCGCCGCCTTGACATAGGTATCAATTGGCGGACACGTGCACACAAGGTGGCGGTCGCCATAGGCATTATCGACGCGGTTCACCGGTGGCCAATACTTGTCGACGCGGAACGCGCCGGGCGGGAAGCAGGCTTGCTCGCGCGAATAGGGGCGATCCCACGGGCCCACCAGATCCTCCACGGTATGCGGGGCGTTCTTGAGCGGATTGTTCTTGCGATCGATGCGCCCTTCCTCGATGGCGCGGGCTTCCTCGCGGATCGCAAGCATTGCGTCGCAGAAGCGATCCAATTCAGCCTTGGTTTCCGATTCCGTCGGCTCGATCATCAGCGTGCCCGCGACCGGCCAGCTCATGGTCGGCGCGTGGAAGCCGCAATCCATGAGCCGCTTGGCGATGTCTTCCACCGTCACGCCCGCACTCTCCGCGAGCGGCCGCGTGTCGATGATGCACTCGTGCGCAACGCGCCCGTTCTTGCCTTTATAAAGCACGGGGTAGGCGCCTTCGAGGCGCTTGGCGATGTAGTTGGCATTGAGGATGGCGACGCGCGTCGCCTGAGTGAGACCGCGCCCACCCATGAGCAGGCAATAGCTCCAGGAGATCGGGAGAATCGACGCCGAACCATAGGGCGCGGCCGAAACGGTAATGGGACGTCCGTCGGTTTCAGGGTGGCCCGGCAGGAACGGGATCAGATGTTTCTTGACGCCGATCGGTCCCATGCCCGGCCCGCCGCCTCCGTGGGGAATGCAGAACGTCTTGTGAAGGTTGAGATGACTGACGTCGGCGCCGATATCGGCAGGCCTCGCCAGTCCGACGAGCGCGTTCAAATTGGCCCCATCGAGGTAGACCTGCCCGCCGTGCTCATGCGTGATATCGCAGAGCTCCCTGACACTCTCCTCGAATACGCCGTGCGTCGAAGGATAGGTGATCATGCAGGCGGCGAGATTCTTGGCATGCGCCTTGGCCTTGGCGCGAAAATCCGCGACGTCGATGTTGCCAGCCTTATCCGTGCCAATGACAACGACCGACATGCCGCACATGTGTGCCGAGGCCGGATTCGTGCCGTGAGCGGAAGCCGGAATGAGGCAAACGTTCCGGTTGGGCTCACCGCGTGAGCGGTGATAGGCGCGAATGGCAAGGAGGCCTGCATATTCGCCCTGCGCACCCGAGTTCGGCTGCATCGAAATGGCGTCGTAGCCGGTGATTGCGCAGAGCCTCCTGGAAAGATCGTCGATCAGTTCCTTGTAGCCCAGCGCCTGGTCGGCTGGCACGAAGGGATGCAGCTCCGAAAATTCGGGCCACGAGATCGGAAGCATCTCGGCCGTTGCATTGAGCTTCATAGTGCAGGAGCCCAGCGGAATCATCGAGCGGTCGAGTGCAAGATCGCGATCCGCGAGGCGGCGCATGTAGCGCGTCATCTCGCTCTCGGCCCGATTCATGTGGAAGATCGGGTGCGTCAGGAACTCGGAGGTCCTGAGCAGGTTCTGCGGCAGCTGCGAGTGCGGATACTCGTCCTTGTATCTGAGGTCGAACGCGCCGAACGCGCGCCACACGGCTTCGAGCGTATCGGGGCGGGTGCGCTCATCGACCGTGATGCCGATCCGATCGTTCCCAACCTTGCGCAGGTTGACACCGTTATCGACGGCATTCTTCATGATGAGGCCCTGATAGGGCCCGACTTCGACAGTAATCGTGTCGAAGAAGGCTTCCGGCCGGATCTTGAAGCCCAGGCCGCCAAGTCCCTCGGCAAGCCGGCACGCGTCGCGATGAACGCGCAGCGCAATGGCACGCAATCCCGCCGGACCATGGTAGACAGCATACATCGAGGCGATGACCGCCAACAGGACTTGCGCGGTGCAAATGTTTGAGGTG
>CAZSNH010000058.1:0-10453 GCA_964607855.1 uncultured Hyphomicrobium sp.
ATATGCGCGATTGGAGGGAAACAAGACGGTCGTCATTTGCGATGTGGGCGCACCACCTCCGCTCAGCATGTCGGGCGATGCCCAAGCAGGCTGCCTTTCCTTCGAGATGAGCTCGGGCGCACATCTGATCTTCGTCAACGGCGGCGTTCCGGGAGCGGCCGATAACGATTGGCGAATCATTGCCCGAGCGACTGCGAGCCACAATACGCTCTGTCTTGCGGATTCGTCATCCGCGCTCCTCGTTCGCGATCCCGCACTCGAGCGCCTCATGGGGATTGCCGCCCTTAAACTACCAGAGCACGTGAACGTGGAATTGCGCAGCGTCGATTTGGGAACAGAGGTGGTGGCTTCGCACGACGGTTATCGCGAGCGCTACGGACTTATTCACCAGCGCCAAATTCTCGTCGAGCGTTCAGGCCGGGTGCGGGGTATTGACCGGCTCGACGGCGCGCGCGTTCGCGTTCGCTTGCGCAAGGATTTGCCCTTCTCGATCCATTTCCATCTTCACCCCGATGTCAAATGTAACGGCGGCGATCAGCCGGGGACTTTTATTATCGGTCTCAGTGACGGCGAGACTTGGCGCTTTAGTGTGGAAGGAGCGGGGGCGACGATCGAGGAAAGCATATACTTTGCCGATTCGGTAGGGCCCGTCCGCTCGCTCCAAATCGTGGTGCGAGGGGCCTCCTTTGGTGAAACCGAAGTGAAGTGGATCATGGAACCCGCGACCTAACGTCCGTTTGCGCTGACCGATGGGCGAATTCCCTTGGCATGCGCTTTCGTGATACCCGGACACGTGCTCCTCGTCGAAAGAGGCTAAGGTCATGACATCAGGTCTGCAAAAAATCCGTCGCGCGCTCATCTCCGTTTCCGACAAATCGGGGCTTGAAGATCTTGGGCGGGCGCTTTCGAAATCCGGTGTCGAGATTTTATCGACGGGCGGTACCGCTGCCGCCCTCAAGGCTTGCGGCCTCAAGGTGACGGACGTAGCCGAGCACACGGGCTTTCCCGAGATGATGGACGGTCGCCTCAAGACACTGCATCCCAAAGTGCACGGCGGACTTTTGGCCATCCGCGGCAATTCCGATCACGAGGCTTCTGCGCGCCAGCATGCCATCGCACTCATCGATCTCCTTGTCGTCAATCTCTATCCTTTCGAAGCGACCGTCGCTAAGGGCGCCGCCTACGAAGACTGCGTCGAGAACATCGACATCGGCGGCCCCGCCATGATCCGGGCGGCTTCAAAGAACCACGCAGGTGTGACCGTCGTCGTTGAGCCCGAGGATTATGCAGCCGTTCTTTCCGAAATGGCGGCGCATGATGGTGCAACGACGTTCGAGCTGCGCAAGCGCCTTGCGGCAAAGGCATTCGCCCGGACGGCAGCCTATGATGCTGCGATCAGCGCCTGGTTCCAGCGTGAACTCAACGACGAAGCCCCGCAGTGGCGCGCGTTCGGCGGGCGGCTCGTTCAAGAGTTGCGATATGGCGAAAATCCGCATCAGAAGGCATCCTACTACCTTGGCGGCGAGAAAAGATTTGGCGTTGCCACCGCCACGCAGCTTCAAGGCAAGGAACTCTCCTACAACAATCTCAACGACACTGATGCCGCCTATGAGCTCGTTGCCGAATTCGATCCGGGAGCCGGACCCGCAATTGCCATCATCAAACACGCCAACCCCTGCGGCGTGGCACTCGGCAAGACTCTGAAAGCCGCCTATCTCGACGCGCTCAGATGCGATCCCGTGAGTGCGTTCGGCGGCATCATCGCAGCCAACAGCACGATCGACGCCGAGGCCGCGGAGGAAATCACCAAAATCTTTACTGAAGTCGTTATTGCTCCCGATGCAACAAAGGAAGCCAAAGACATTTTCGCGTCGAAGAAAAACCTTCGACTGTTGACAACGGGCGGCTTGCCTGATCCGCGCAAAGCCGGGCTCTCCATTAGGTCGCTGGCAGGCGGCTTCCTCGTGCAGTCGCGCGACAATGGCGTGGTCGATGACCTGGATCTCAAGGTCGTGACCAAGCGCGCGCCGACGGCCGCCGAGCTTGCAGACCTTAAATTTGCTTTCCGCGTCGCCAAGCACGTCAAGTCAAACGCCATCGTCTATGCCAAAGGGGGGGCCACAGTTGGAATAGGTGCCGGACAGATGAGCCGGGTTGACTCGACGCGCATTGCGGCCTGGAAGGCCGGTGAGGCTGCTAAGGCTGCCGGCATTGAGCAATCCCTGACGCTCGGATCGGTAGTCGCTTCCGATGCTTTCTTCCCATTTGCGGATGGGCTTCTTGCTGCGGCCGCAGCGGGCGCAACAGCCGTCATCCAGCCTGGCGGATCGATGCGCGATGACGAGGTGATCCGCGCTGCCGACGAAAAGGGGCTCGCCATGGTCTTTACGGGGATGCGCCACTTCAGGCATTGATCCCGAGGATGAGATGAGAATGAATGCGGGCGCGTCAGGAGATATTCGATTGCGGCCCGCGCGTCCGTCGGATTGGGATCTCATTCGCCGCTGGCTCGCCCGCCGCGATATTCAAGACTGGTGGGGCCCGCTCTCGCAAACGGAGGCCGAAGTCAATATTGCGCTCCATTCAGAGCAGGCGATTTGCCGGATCATCGATATGAACGGCGCACCAATCGGATACGCGCAGGCTGTCGATGCAGCCATATGGGGCGCCGACCTGCCGGATGGCCTCGAACCGGGCACCTGGGACCTCGATCTCTTCATCGCCTCTGAGAAATACCGGGGGAAGGGGGCCGGACAGAGGGCGCTGATGCTCCTCAAGAACGAGGTTTTTTCGACGACACTTGCCGTTGCGGTCTGCGTCTTCCCGTCAATCAAGAACGAGCGCGCCGTTCGCGCCTACGAAAAGGCCGGCTTCAAGTGGAAGAGCATCTGGAACGATCCCGCCCTCGGTCACTCCTGGTTTATGGTCGCTCAACGCGCACAGGGGCAATGAGCAGCATGCCAAGCACCAGGAAGATCAGAATAGAAGCCATGCCATGGCGCTGGCTGCCGGTGAAATTCGTCACCGCGGCCACCATGAAAGGGGCGAGGAAGGCTGTCACCTTGCCCGAGAAGGCGAAGAGCCCGAAGTACTGTGTGACCTTATCGGGCGGAGCAAGGCGCGCGAGAAGGGCGCGGCTCGCAGCCTGAATGGGAGCCGCAACAATGCCAACAAGAATGGCAAAGGCCAGGAAGATTTTTTCGCCTATCGACGAGAATGGTTCCGAGCCTACAGCTTTTGGCTCAACTTCGCTCGTAAATAGGATATGCGTCTTGTCGACGGAGAGTATGCCGAGCGCACCGATGATTAAAAGCAGAAGCGAAGCGACGATCACCCGCTTCGAGCCAATGCGATCGTCAATAAAGCCGCCGATGACTGCTCCGAAAACTCCCGTGATCGTCAAGACGATTCCAAAGATGCCGAGTTCCATCGGACCCCAGCCGAACACGTAGGAGCCGTAAATTCCTCCGAACGCGAATATTGCCGAAAGCCCGTCGGCGTAAATCATCCGCGCCAGAAGAAAGAACAACATGTTGCGGTTCGACGGCAGCGAGCGGATGGTATCGAATAGCTCCGAAAATGCCCCGCGCTTCCGAGTGCCGAGCGGCTTCGGCGCGGACCCGAGATCCGGGACAAACAGAAAGAAGGGCAGGATGAAGAGCAGATACCAGGCCGCTGAGAAGGGTCCAGCTAAGCGATCGCCCGCGCGCGTTGCGGCATCGAGCTCAACGATGGGGTCGAGTCCGAGCAGTGTTTTTCCCGTTGTGGGGCTCGCCACGATGAGCCCCGCCATCACTGCGAGACTAAGAAGGCCGCCGGCATAACCCATGGCCCAGCCTATTCCCGACAGCCGTCCCAATTGATCGTGCGGCACGAGGCTCGGCATCATGGCGTTGGTGAAGACGGACGTGAACTCGACGGCCGCAGTGGCGATGACGAAGGCAGCCAGAATGAGCCAGACGGCCTGCTGAGAAGCCCCCGGCGTCGCATACCACAACGACGCCATACCGGCGATGAAGAACAACGAGAAGAACGCAATCCATGGCTTACGCCGGCCACGGCCATCGGCCTTGGCCCCCAGGAGCGGGCTAAAAATCGCAATCAGCACTCCGGCAATGGCTGCCGCGTATCCCCACAGGGCCTGACCCTGCGCCGGATCGCTCGCCACAGCGTTCGCGAAGTAGGGCGCAAACAGGAAGGTGACGATTAGCGTGTAGTAGGGCTGAGCAGCCCAATCGAAAAGTGTCCACGACGCGAGTGCGCAGAACGGGATGCGTTTGTGCCTCGTGCTGTCAGGGGAAAGAGCGGGGTGATGCACGTTTTGCTCCTCGAAGGGATATGTCTAAGGACGAGTAAACGATCGTATGGCAGGTCTCCATCACGAAATGATGGTGGGGCCCGAGAGCTGTTTTGACCGCGGCTCAAGAACTCCCTGAATTTGCAGCATGGCGCCCAGCATGACGCTGATTTTGCATGTTAATTTTGAAACCGCCCCAATAGGGCGCCGAGAGCATCTGCTCGAATCGGGACAGACGTAACCAATTGAAAACCATAGTCTCTTACTCTGCCCAAATAGGGGTGCCGCACCAGTTGTACCGGCTTGGCCCTGATCCGGGATGTTCAGTATGGAAGTCGAGTTGGTTGCATTCATCGGCGCGGGCCTCGTCCATGCGTGCCGTTCTCTTTCTCAATTGCCCAAAGCCCCTGCGATTGACGGTCTCTTTCTGGCCCAGCACTTGGCGCGTACCGGAGATCCCCACGTAAAGTTGCTCTTCGAGGAGGCCACGGAACGCACTTGTCGGGCGTGGCGTTCGATCACCGTTCCGGATGCGGTGGCGATCGACCACGTGAAGTGCCTACCGGCCGTACTTGAGGCCTACGACAGCGAACCGAAATATTGGGAACAGGCAACCGCCACCTCTCTCAAGCCCGATGAAGCTGAAACACAAGCCCTCGATGCGGCTGCTCTTCTAATCGACGAGGCGCGCACGAGCGGAATGCTTCAGCGTACAGGGCTTCTGGTGCACCTGAGCCTTGCGCTCGTTGAGTCGCTATTTGCCGTGCTCATGACCCAAGGTGATGCACTCCGATCCATTCTTCCCAAGTACAAAGCGCTTATCGCAGATCGATCAGCCTCCGCTTCATCGGCGATCACGGATGCGGCCATTGCGCGACAAGACCTCTACAATCGGCTTGAGGAACTCGCAGTCTCGGCAAGAGATCCTGCGATAGCGCGCCAAATTGAAATTCTATCGGCCAGGATCGCTGCCAGCGACCTTCGCACGAGCAAGCCGATGCTCGAAGAAATAGCATCGCTCGCGCAGAGCTCGGCGGAAGGTCTCGCGGCACAAAACTGGCTCTTGCGCTTTCTTCTATGGTCGGCCGATTACTGCTCGGAGCACAAAGACTGGTCAAAGGCAGACGTGTTCCACACATTGGCCGGGCATTATGTTCCGGTAGGCGATCAGGCCGCTCATCGCGATTGTATCCTGCGCCGTGCCACCTTCCTGACGCGGGCAGGCGATGACACCTCGGACGCGAACTATTATCTCGAGGCAGTCCAGTGCTTCACACGCGCCATTGCCCTTGTGCACGAGTATCAAGCACCCCTCGAGTGGGCACGACTCCACCTCGCCGCGGGCGACGTCCTTCTGAAGATTGCGCGCAAGGACCCGAAATCCGACCGTTTCGCGGCGGCGGCCTTGCACCTCAAGCCGGCAATTGCCGTGCTGTCGAAGATCGAAGCTCGCGATGCGTGGGGATTGGCACAATTGCAGCTCGGTCATTGCCTCGAGGGCTTAAGTGAAAATCAATTCGACCCCGATCTCCTGCGCGATGCCATCTTCTCGTACCGGGCGGCTCTCGGCGTCCTGACACCTGATTTCGACATCACCAACTGGGCGCGCGCCAAAGCGGGCCTTGGCCGCGCAATTGTCAATCTTTCCATCGAGACGCACGATACGCCAAATCTCCTTGACGCGATCTCTGCGCTTCGCTCCGCATTGAGTGCCGGTGCTTCGTTCGGAGAACGCGCAACGACGGAAGCCGCGCTTGGCCGGGCGCTTATTTGCTACGCCGAGGAAACGGACGACCATGTCTGGTTACGTGATGGCACACTGATTCTGGGCCGGGCCCTGCAATGCGGGGAGGCGGCATTCCCACTCCAAACACGCGCCAAGCTGAAGCGATGTCTGGCGACTGCCCTGTGGTCGATCGGCGAACGGGAGGGCGATCGCACTCTTCTCGACGAAGCAGCCTGTTTCCTTGCCGAAGCTCGCGATGACTTTACCGCAGCATCCGATACCGATGCAGCGCACGAGGTAGAAAAGCAGATCGCAAAAAACGACGACGTGCTTGCCGCCATGCGCCGTCCACTCCGCCAGCGGGTCCGCGATTTCGAACCGCAAGGCGCCAGAATTCTGCAATTCACCGCAGGATGATGAGGTGATCGGGCAGCTCGTTGGGATCTCGCGATCCTGGCGGAAAGTGTTCCGCGAGATGTTGGCCGACACCTTCGATAGCGTGCACGAATCCGTCACCCGGACGGCCGGCACCAATCTCCGCTGTCATCTTATCGACGATACCCTGCCACGTGCCTTCTGCGACCTTGGAATCGATCGCCGTGTCGGCAAGGATTTCCGCATAGCGCTCGGCCGCCGAGACGAAAATCAGAACTCCCGTACGCCCCCTGGTCGTGTGCATTTCTTGAACGAGAAACTGCTCGACGGCGTGCTGATGAGCGCGTGCCCTCTTCACGGACTGCGGAACGAGGAGGAGGCGGACCTTGCGCGGCAGAAATACCATGAGCGCGAGAAGGAAGACCGCGAGCTGGGTTAAATAGATCCACGAGTTCGGCCACCACGTGAACGTCATGAGCGGCCATGGGACCATGAGTGCAAGAAGAGCTGCCCACATGAAAGGTGCATAGAGATAGGTACTCGACTGCGCGGCGGCCACGGCGACAATTTCGCCTGATGTCCTCTTCTCCGCGCGCCCGATGGCTTCACTCACGCGCACCTGATCGGCGGCGGAAATGAGAGTATCCTCCCCTTCCGCCAAGGGCCTTATCTTTTCATGCGATTGCGCCACGGTCTCAAGTCCTTTCGCATCGAAAGAAGTTACCAGCTTCCGGTGGCTCCGCCGCCACCGAAATCGCCGCCACCACCTGACCAGCCTCCGCCCCCGCCCGACCAGCCCCCGCCCCAGTCACTCGAACCGCCACCTGGTATGACAACAATCGCACCATCGCTGTTTCCATATCTGACTCGCCGTCGGCCGGCCGTTCTCGGGTACTGCCGGGCGTGACGCACATTGGCGTAGATGATGAAGGCGAACATTGCGAGCCAGATGGCTATGAAAATCAAGGCCATCGTATCGAACTGCTCATCCTTGCGGGTCGACTTGGCGCGCTGCTTGACGGCTTCGGCATCGCCGAGCAGAACGTCTTTGATGTCCCTTACGCCGGCCCGAATCCCGTCCGAGAATTCACCCCTTCGGAAGCTCGGCAAAATAGCATTCTGAATAATGACGCTGCTCATCGTGTCGGTGAGAAGCGGCTCCAGCCTGCGCCCGACCTCAATGCGAACCTTTCGTTCGTTCGGTGCTACGATGAGAAGGACGCCGTTGTCCTTGCCTTTTTCTCCGAGGCCCCAGTGCCGTCCCAGCTGATAGCCGTAGTCTTCGATGGTGTAGCCATCTAGAGATGGAACGGTCACGACCGCAACCTGGTCGGTCGATTTCTCTTCGAGGGCCTTGAGCTCGGCTTCGATCCATTCTCTGTCCTCGGGCCTCAGGAGGCCAGCGTTGTCTACGACCCGCCCCGTCAACTCGGGAAATTTTGGCGCGCCCGTTGCCGCCCCTGCGTTGAGGGCCACGACGAGGACGACAAATGATAGAATGAACGCAGCCAGCCGATTGCTGGCCGCGCCCGCCGGAGGACTTGAGGCTGATCTGCCCATGCCGGGCCGACCTTTCATGGGTGAACTTCGAAACCGGCTCACTTCGAGGTGTTGAAATCGACTTTGGGGGTCTTCATCTCTTCGGGCGAGATTTCAAAAGTCGCCATCTCCTTGGCCGTCGGATACATGAATGAGCGCCACCACCGGCCGGGGATCGTCACCAGCTCTGTATTGTAAGCGCGCACGGCCTCGATGTAATCTCGCCGTGAAATCGAGATGCGGTTTTCGGCACCCGCTAACTCGCTCTGAAGTGCGAGAAAGTTCTGACCTGACTTGATATCCGGATAGCGCTCAACCACTGCCAACAGTTTGACCAACGCGCCCCCCAGCTGCTGCTGCGCTTCCTGGAAGTTCTTCATCGCCTCGGGATTTGTGAGAATGTCGGCGGGCACCTGCACGCTCGTGGCCTTGGCACGTGCCTCCACGACCTCGGTCAGCACGCTCTTCTCCTGCTCGGCAAAACCCTTGACCGTCTCGACGAGGTTCGGGATGAGATCGGCTCGGCGCTTGTACTCGTTCAGCACGTTTGACCAGGCCGCCTTGGCTGCGTTCTCATAGGTTGGAATGTTGTTAATGCCACAACCGGCGAGGCTGAGGGCCAGACCCATGACGATTGTGAGGATGAAGTATTTCGGTGCGACGCGCGCAACTGCATGAGACATGGCCCAATAGACCTCCGAGAATAAGCGATAGTCCATGTTCGTATGAGTTCGAGCCTTCGTCCGCAAGGGGCGCCAAACGCGGCAGCCCCAATTCGATGATGTTGCTCCTCTTCACCGTGCTCGCGGCCGCTGCGCGAAAACATCCCATAAATGTCGTTGGCTCAAGACATTTTTCAGTATACGGATATGTCTTGTCATCAATTTTGTTGTATGCGGGAGCGCGAAGGGAAACCGTGCGATCAGGCCGCCCCCTGAGATTTCGAATGCGGTAGCTCGCGAATAATCCTCGTTCCAGGCACTTACGGCGTCCTAGAGCTATCTGGCATTCGATGGCTCGGCCGCCGCCGCCTGCCACCTGCGCCAATGCCGTGTCGGACTCGCTTCCTCAAGCTAACGCGACCCGTGGCGGGCGGATCGTCGACTGCTCGGCAATGGTCGAGCCTATTCCGGCGAGCTTGGTCAAGGGCACGGCACAGAGCTCGTGGAATTGATCAAATCTTGTGTTTTGATTGCCAATATTGCCACATTCGCAAAGCACACCGTGTTCCGGGGAAAGAGGCCTGCGAAAGCCTGCCGGGGGACGAGATCAGCGATGCTGAATGCGATTGCAGTGATGAATGCCAAGGGAGGCGTCGGAAAATCGACCCTTGTCCTAGCACTCGCAGAAACCCTTTCTGCTCATCATGGGAAGAACGTTCTGGTGATCGACAGCGATGCCCAGGCCAGCGTTTCGAGCATGCTGATGACCGTGGCAAACCTCTATGCTTTGCAGAATGATGGTCTCACCATTGTCGATTATCTCGTCGCCAGGGTGCTGCAGAAACAATCCGCTGACTGGAAACGTTTTATTGTACGCAACGTTTCCGACATCGACGATGCCCGTACTGTATTCGTTGTTCCAAGCGACATGCAGCTTACCCTGTTCGAACGTGAAGTCTCGAAGGAAAATCTCCACGCCGATCTGCGCCTCGCCATTCGCGCGCTTCTTGCCGACGTTCGATCGCTATTTGACGTCATCTTCATTGATTGCCCGCCCGGCCTCTCCGTGCTCACGGAAAGCTGGCTACGCGAAGCCGATTTCCATATCTCACCAACGAAGGCCGATTACGTTTCTGTCTGCGGGCTCGAGGTCTTCCGGCGCTTCAAGTCTCTCAATCCCGAAATGGGGTTCGCAGCCAACCTCGGCGTAATCGTGAACATGCGTGATCTCGGCTCGCAAACGGAAGCTGAATATCACCAGTGGCTCGTCGACAATCCCGACAACCGCTGTTTCGAACAGTTGGTGCCTCGCGCGCCCGCGCTTCAAGATGCCGCTCGATTCCAGCTCCATGAGCGCTCTTACATGGCGAAGTATCCCGGTCCGGTAGGCGAAGCACTTCGCCGGCTCTCCGCCGAGATCCTGGATCGCCTGGCGGCAGCAAATGCCGCCAGGCAGCAGGAGCCGCAGCCAGGTGCAAGCATGCCGGCAGACGCCGTCGCTTGAGGCGATCACGGAATTTGCGAGGAAAGGAATGGAGCGGGCATGAGGTTGCGTTGAACCTTGGAGCCTCACGTAGTAGCGAACAAAATCCCTGTAAATATTGGAGCGGGCGATGAGGTTCGAACTCACGACCCTCACGTTGGCAACGTGATGCTCTACCGCTGAGCTACGCCCGCTTCCGATGGCGTCCGAGACCGATAAAGTCCGATCGCGGTCCCGTCTTATGACCTAAGCCGCGATGCAATGCAAGTGACTTGCGCATGTAGGTCAAATGCTTGTCCTGCCATTGGAAAACGCCTTATGATCATTTGAATGCGGCCTTGAGCCCATCCGCAACATTCTCTTACAGAGAC
>CAZSNH010000059.1:0-10452 GCA_964607855.1 uncultured Hyphomicrobium sp.
ACCGGAACTGTGAAATTCTACAACGAACAAAAAGGCTATGGGTTCATCACGCCGGAAGGAGGCGGGAAGGATGTCTTTGTCCATGTGACTGCCGTCGAACAGTCGGGCATGAAAGGTTTGAAAGAGGGACAACGCATATCTTTTGAGACCGAACCCGATAAGCGCGGCAAGGGCCCCAAAGCTGTCAATCTGACACCGGCCACCTGACTTGCGCTGATAGCGAATTTCAGTGTCACCGCGTGGCCACGACCACTGCGAAAAATTGCCAAATGCACATGAGGGCTTCGATTGGACCTTGGGCTCGACTGCCGAGGTAGGGCATTCTTGTTTGCTGAATTGTACCAAGCGAAGCAGGAGCGATCACATGTTGAAGCCAAGGCAGATGGTTTTTGTTGCACTCATGGCAATCATGGCCATTGCGGCGGGAGTCCCACAGGTCGCAGCAAAGACCTGTGTCAGGAAAGGAGCAATAGGCGAGGCAGGCTCTCAAAATGATGCGAAGCTGCAAGTCGACGAAGCGCTGCTTCAGGCTGTCGATTGGGGCGCGTGGGCAGACTGGATGGGGTCCAATAACAAGGTCGGCGCTGCCGCAAACTTGCCGGGTTACACGTTTGGTGCGCGCACCTACAGGTGTTCACAAGGTGGTTCCTTCGGCTGGACGTGCAGAGGAAGCGCCACGATCTGCAAGCTCTAGGTGCTCGTCTGCTATCGCATAAATGAAAACTCCGGAGCCGAACTTGCTGCGCTCCGGAGTTTTTTTCTTCTTTGTTTCAGGCGCGCAGCTCACTTTGCCATCATGCTCTTCAAGAGACCGACGATTACCATCAGAATGGCTCCACCGACGCCACCGCCAGCGAGTTGAGATACAATTGAGGCCGGGTCCATGGCTGGAAGAAGCGCCGGCAGCAGCTGACCGCCGAGACCACCACCAACGATGCCTGCGAGCGAGTTGCCGACCGTTCCGAGACTGAGATTTTTGAGCAGTGCGCCAGCGATGTTTCCACCCGCCGCACCGCTGATGAGCTGGATCAAGAGTGGGATAAGAGATTCCATAGATTCGTCCTCCACGAAGGATGCCGCGGATCCTGCGATCCAAAGAGTGGGCCAATCTGCACCACTGATTCCTTATACAACATATCAGACTGCGGCAGGCCCAAACTCTCGTTCATTAAGAGAAAGTGGGATGCGAAGGAGGAAAATCAGTGACCTCAAGGACACATTGAATTCGACGCATCATGTTTCGCGGCGCCGCGGTTTTGTCTGGAGCGCGCTCGCATGACCTGCCTGATAGGCGTTAACCTTTGACTTTCGGCGCTTTTTAGAGATGCCAAATGTTGAGCTCCGCTCGTCGCGGCAGATCAGTCCGTATCCCAGAGGGTTTGCCGAAAATCCGGGATTCGGGACATACCGGCATGATGAGCCCGCAATTCAGTGGATTGTGCGGGTGGGTGGATACCTAGGGCGTATTGTTGATGGCCAAAGAACCGCGCAATACGGCCATTCTGTGCTGATTTTGAGCCTTACCCGAATAAGGCCCTAATCTTGTTGGTAATAAGCGGCAAACGTTCTGGCCAGCGAAGGCCTTGGGAGGCTATACGCTGCTAGAGTCGATTTCGATGGGCTGTATTCGGCGACCGGGGAACACGATGAATTCGAGCTTCAAGACAGCACTGACGGTCGTGCTCTGCGCGCTTCCCGTCATGTCAGCGCCTGCTTTAGCGAAGTGCAAGAAAATGGGCTTCCTCGTCAACGACTATGGCAAGGAAGGCCCGACGGCCGATGCCAAGGCCCTTCTCGACAATCATATTGCGCAATGGGCAGCATCCCAGGGCATTAAGAAATTCACGATCGGCAAAAAAGAAGTCAAATGCGAGCTCTTCTTGAACCTGATCGTTGTCGATGAACATACCTGCACCGCATCGGCAACCGTTTGCTGGGATGAGCCCGGAGCGCCAGCCGCGAGGACTGCCGCCAAGAAGCCGGATGAAGCCAAGGAAGCAGCGACTCCCAAGGCTGCACCCACGGAAGCGAAGAGCGAAGCAGGTGCCGATAAGCCTGCCGAGACTGCGAAGACAGCCCCGGTGAAAACGGTCAACCCGCCGAATGAGGACGCCCAAAAGCAGCAAGCTGCAAAAGCCGCCGAGCCCGTGACGCCACCGTCAACGGCGCCAGAGCCCGCCGCGGCAGCTGCGACGACATCCGTCGAGGTGCGCGCTACAGCGCCGGCCGACGCCGCTCCAGCAGTGACGGAAGCGAAGGCAGAGACGGCCCCGCCAGCGGATGCCAATCCTGCGGCCGTTGAAACGGGTGCCATAAAGCCGCCTCAAACGGCGAAGCCGGTCGAGGGGCCCCCAGTTCCATTGACCGAGACGGACAAGGCCGCCGCGCCTGCCGCAATACCAGCTTCCGAAGCTTCAGATCCGAGCGCGGCAGCTTCACGCGCAGCTGAAGCGGCTGCGGCGGCGGAGCGCGCTGCTGAAGCCGCCGAGCGGGCAGCCGCTGCCGCCGAGCGCGCGGCAATCGCCGCCAGCGAACGCTTACAGAAATCGACGGGTTCGGTTACTGGTGCAGCGGAAGCGGCCGCTAAAGCATCGAGTGCCGATGCCGTCGTGCCGCCTGTTCCGCCAAAGCGATAGGCCACGTTCGATTACGTGCCTTAGGCTGAGAATCAATGCACTTCTCGCGTCATCGCGGGAAGCCGCCACTCAAGCTATCGCCATTGTTTCATTGATCTTTGAGAGCAGTTCGTCGCGCGTGAACGGCTTCATGAGATAATCGTCAGCCCCCGTGGCGAAGGCTTTCGCGATATCGTCGGGATCATTCTCTGTCGTGCAGTAGATGATACGGGTGAGCTTGCCGGCCCCAATGGCGCGTATGCGCTTGATCACATCCATGGCGCTGAGCAGCGGCAGATGCCAATCAAGAAGGATCACGTCGGGGGTCGGGATTTTTTTGAATTCCTCGAGCGCCTGTTCGCCATTTTCGGCTTCAGCAACCTGATAGCGCGAACCCTCAAGAATGTGGCGGACGACCTTGCGAATGACACTCGAATCATCGACGACGAGGCAGCGATTCATGGGGAGCACCCTTACAGTCACGAGCTCTTGATATCGGCTCGATTCAACTTCGGCCGGACTTCTGCTTTCTAGAGTGTCAAAGGAATGGGTTAATGGATCGTTGATTTCGGCTGAGCGCGGCGCAAGTCTGTCACTCAGCGGGCGGGTTTTGCCGAGAGGAGGATGTCGGCTCCGTCCTTGACGATCTCAAGCACCATGCCTGCCGAGCCAGCCAGCCGCCAAGTGTAATAGGCTTGGATGGTGAGTGCATCGAGCGGGGGAGGGGCTTCTCCTGCGACGAACTCCGTCAGGTATTGGGGTGCGCGTGCGCCTGTTCCCTTGCAGCGAATGAGGAAACTCGGATTTTCGAGGTTCGTAAGGATCGAGACCTCGATGTCTCCGCCCCGCGGCAGGGCCGTGACCGCGCTGGCGATGAGGTTCAAGAGCAGTTTGACCTTGTCCTTCAGCATGTGGCCCGGCTGGCCGCGCCAGATGAGTTTGTGCTTCCCTTGTCCAATGTAGCCGCGTGAAATCTGTTCCGCAGTTCCAAGATCTATGAGAGCTCCCGCCGATCCGGCTGCGCCGAACGCAAAACGAGCGAACTGAAGGCGGGCCGATGCTTGCTCGGTTACATTGCGGATCACATCGAGAGCGTAGGATTTCGCTTCCGCGTCGTCGTCCTCGTCGAGGATTTCGAGACCGTTATATATGGCACCCACCGGACCGATGACGTCATGGCAGATTTTGCTCGAAATGAGGGCGGCGAGTTCGAGATCGGTGGGGGCAGAACTCTGGCTCATCTCTTGACCCTTTTTCAAAACCAATCGCGGCCCGAGCGCCGTGGCGGCGGGCGGCCTCACAACTCACCCCACAAGAAATGATTCGTCCCTCAGCGCCAACCAGTCCGCTTGCGTTGCACCCCCTTCGATTGGTAGAGCGGCCACAGCAGGCGCGCTCTGCCGGCGAATCAGTTGGACATCCAAAAAATGAACACGCTCGATCACGCCCGCCTTGCCGAAGCGCTTCTGCCTGCTGTTCTCGAAGCCGGGCGAATCGAGATGGGCTATTTCCGGCTTGGCGTCGAGGTCGATCGAAAGTCCGATTTCTCGCCTGTAACGGCTGCCGACCGTGAAGCAGAAGCCATCATTCATGAGGTGCTGGACCAGATCGCGCCGGGCGTGCCCGTGATTGCCGAGGAGCAGACGGCTGAGGGCCGCGTTCCCGACGTCAGCGACACGTTCTTTCTCGTCGACCCACTGGACGGCACGAAAGAGTTCGTCGCGAAACGCGACGAGTTCACAGTCAATGTGGGGCTCATCGTTGGCGGGCGGCCGAAGTTTGGCATGATCTACGCGCCCGCCCGTTCGGAGCTCTATCTGACCTTGGGACCGGGCAAAGCCTATCAAGCCCTGTTTTCACCCGATGCGAGGAAGTGTGATCTCTCGTCCTCGGCGCTGCTTGCCATTCATACGCGTTCACCGGATCCCAACGGTTGGGTGGCGCTCGACAGTCACTCGCACCGGAATAAGGGCGATGTGTCCCTCCCTGTTAATCCGCCGATCGCCAAGACATTGCATCTCGGCTCGTCGTTGAAGTTCTGCCTCGTCGCCCGGGGCGAAGCCGACATTTATGTGCGCAATGGCCCGACTTCCGAATGGGATACGGCTGCCGGCCAAGCCATCCTCGTTGCGGCGGGAGGTGATGTTACAACTCTTGATGGACGCGAACTCGAGTACGGGAAACGCGAAAAGAACTTCCTCAATCCAAGTTTTGTGGCCTGGGGCAGGAACCCATTGATAAGCCGATCATAATGCGTGTTGGAATGGCACGTTCGGACCGCGTTTCAGCCACACTTTGGTAACACTTTTTCATCATGGTTGATTGGGGGTTAGCACGTGATGCGATCGCGGAGGGCGCAGGCATCACATTCCTAAGGAACGATACTCCATGATCACTTTTTCGCGGACCAGCGCCGTCGTGGTCGGCCTTTGTCTCCTGCTAATTGGGGTAGCCGCAGAATCGAGCTTCGCACAAGAACAGCTGCCGTGGTCGAGGTCCCAACGTACGGCCACCGAAGTCAATGATGCGTACCGGCCGGATGCACACGGCAATTATGATGCTTACCGGCCTGATGACACTTATGACGCCCCGAATGATTATAATTCCGCGGATCGCTCCGATAGCTTCAGCCAGCCCCCGCAGAGGAATCGAGACTATGGCGGACCGGATTATGGAGCCCCCTACTCTCAGCCCCAGTCGGGACCCGAGCCCTATGAACGCGATTACGGTGCGGCTCCCCCGCCCGATGATGCGGGACCCTCTTATAACCAAAGCGAAATCATCGCGGCCGGACACCGGTTTTTTGGCTCAATAAGTCAAGGGCTTGCAGGTGCGGTCGAATATGCCTTCAAGAGCCAGGGCAGGCCAAACGGCTACATCCTGGGCGAAGATGCGGGCGGCGCTTTTGTCGTTGGTCTGCGATATGGGGAGGGGCAACTCTATACCAAGACTGCGGGCACGCATCGGGTCTACTGGCAGGGGCCCTCGGTCGGATACGATGCCGGCGCCGAGGGCTCCAAAACCATGGTTCTGGTCTACAATCTGCGCGATCCTAGCGATATTTACCGCCGATTCGGCGGTGTGCAGGGTGCGGCCTATCTGGTCGGCGGCGTGAGCGTCCAGTTCCAGAAGTACGGCGACGTAATACTCGCTGTGATCCGCTCCGGCGTGGGACTTCGACTAGGTGCAAATGTGGGTTACTTGAAGTATACCCGCTCGCCGACTTGGAATCCGCTCTGATCTAGGTGCTAGGTCGGAGGACTATGATGTGCGCTGGCGTTTGCCCGGAGGATCGGGCAACGTGTGGCAGCACATTCGATTTGAGCCGGTTCCGGATGTCATGAAGCCTCCGCGACCGAACCTTTGGGACCACGCGCATCAGGCGATTGGGGCTGATCCGTAGATGACGATCCAATCCGGTATGCTCGTGCTCCTGGGGTTCTTCACCGCAACCCTGTTGGGATTCCTGTTGGCGCCTCTTTATCGGCGCAGGGCCGAACGCTTGGCCACCGACGCCCTTAAGAGCACCATGCCGCTGACTACGGCCGAGATCCGGGCTGACAAGGACCGGCTGCGTGCCGAATTCGCGATCACGATCCACAAGCTCGAATCCAAGCTCGAGGAGGCCAGCTACGCAGCCGCCCGCCAGCTCGTCGAAATCAACCGGCGCGATGCCGCCATCAGTGCTCTCGAGAGTGAAGTTTCGCAAATGCGGACTTTCCTCGACGAGCACGAGAATGCTCGCCGCGTCCTCGAGCAAACTATCGTGGAGCGCTTGCCGCGCGTGGAAGCACGTCTCGCCGAAGCCAAGAGCCTGCTCAGCCAGCGCGACCGGGAACTGGCCGAACTCACGGCTTCGTCCAGGAAGCATGCACATGCGCTCGAAGAGGCGACCCAGATCAATACGCAGCAGCGCGACGAGATCCATCGCCTAAACGCGACGCTCAACATGTATTCGGCCCGCAACCGCGAAAGCCTCAACGATCCGCGCTTTGATCCGGAAGTGGGACTGCGGATCGAGATCGAGGGGTTGCGCGCCAAAACGCGCGATCAATCGGCGCTCATCTCGCGGCTGCAGGCGGCGCTCGCCAAGACCGGCTCGTCGCTTGGGGAGGAGAGCGAAACGGGTGCCATCGCGACAGACGGTGCGGCCGGGCGCGATGCAGCCTCAGAAGCCGAGCTCGCCCGCCTTCGAAAGGATCTCGCAGAAGCCGAAATGGCGCTGCGCTCTGTGAAGGGTGCGGCTGAGGCCGACCAGGCAAGTATCGCTAAGACCGAGAACGAGCTTCGAAGCTTGCGCTCGACCTTGCGCGATCAAGCAGCCGAGATCGCCAATCTCAAGGCAGCTCTAAGGGCGTTCGAAGATGGCAGCGCCGACGATAAAGCCATCAAAGAGAGCAAGATCGCATTGAAGGCGCGGCTCTCGGCGCTGCAAGCCCAAGCAGAGGAGCAATCGGCAACCATCCAAGCTCTGCGTAGCGAAGTAGCCGCCGCCAACGAAAAGCTGGCTCGTCAGGCGGCCCACTATATGGACGAAATGCGCCGGCTCGGGGCCGGAACCGTTCCGGTGACCGGCCCTCAGCGCCGACAGCCCTTCGATGCGCCACGACGCACGACTCTCTCCGAAAGGATCAGTGCGCCGCGCCCCGCAAGGGAAGTCGTCACTCCGGAGAAATCCGTGCAGCAGGGGGAAAGCTCGTCGGTTTCACAAGTCTCAGATCAGGCGAAGTCGGGCTCTGGTTTGGGCCTGCTTGGTGCTTCAGCACACGGGCCGGGGAACGGGGTGGTTGAACCCGGTGCGGCTCCGCAGGAGGCCGCTGAAATTAAAAGCAGCGAAGCCGCCAATGCGGACAACGCTGCCGAAATTTCGGCAGGAGCAAAACCTTCGCGCCGGCCAGGCTTGCTCGAGCGGATTACGGGGCTCGAGAAGCAGGCCTGACCGCGGTCGGAAGCCAATTTGCTGCCTCTTTAGTGTGGTGATCGCGTCACGCATTGGGCGCTCTCGTCTTGGCGCATTCGGAATAATCCATTGATTTGAGGCAGATAGCGATATTTTCTATCGTTGCAGTGGAGAGGGACTTTTTGCACTCCCCCGCCGTTGTATGGCAGTTCGCGGAAAGGGTGGCCGTGAAGAATGATGTTCGATCCTCAATGATCGAACTTCTGCCTCGCTTGCGCAAGTTCGCGTTCGCGCTGACCGGAAGTTCAGATCAGGCAGACGATCTCGTACAGGACACGTGCGAGCGCGCTCTTGCGCGGATGGATCAATGGGTGCCAGGCACGAGGCTCGACAGCTGGATGTATCGGATTGCGCAAAACATCTGGCTTGACCGGGGACGTGCGCGGAAGGTTCGCGGTGAAGTCGTCAACATCGAGGATGTGCCAAACCTCCAGGGTGTCGATGGCCGCGAGATCACTGAGAAGAGGCTGACGCTGGAAGCTGTTAATGCAGGCATGATCCGGCTGACCGACGATCAGCGCGTTCTCATTGCCTTGGTTTGTGTTGACGGTCTCTCATATCAGGAGGCAGCAGACGTGCTCGAACTGCCGATTGGAACCGTCATGAGCAGGCTGGCCCGTGCGAGAAAGACATTGAGCGCTGCCATTGGCGAAGTGCCGGAAACGGCGCGTGTAACTCGAGTGGAGATCAAGCGTGCCTGAAATTTCAGACGAGATCTTGATGTCGTTTGCGGATGGCATGCTCGATGCCGAAGAGCACGCCAGGGTAGCGGCACTGGTACGTGCCAATCCCGAACTTGCTCGCCGCGTTCGCGCTTTCGAATGCACTGGGGCGGCGTTGTCGAAGCTCTTTGATCCGATCGCGAAAGAGCCGGTACCCCATTACCTCCTCGACGTGATCAACAAATCGGCTCCCGCCGCTAAAGCTGCAGATGTCCGGACATCCTCCAGCTTCTTGCAGCACGCGATGGACATTGTTCGTGAGGCGTTGGCAGCTGCCAACCTCAATCACCAGGGCTTCGGATATGCGGCAGCTGTCGCGGCCGCGGCCGCCATTGGCTGGGCCGGCTACATGCAGCTCAGCAATCCCAATTTCTTGGGCACTGGAGCCCGGGAAAGGGCGGTTATCGCCAACGTCAAAGAAGGGCGGGTTGCCATCGGGGATTTCGCGCGGCTTTTGGAAGCAAAGCCTTCGCTCTTCCCGTCAAAGTTCTCGGAAACCGAAGGTGCTGCTGTTGCGCTTTTGAGCTTCAAATCGAAAGAGGGCAGCTACTGCAGGCAGTACGAAATGCAATTGTCGGGACGTAAGCCCGTTTCAGGTGTTGCCTGCCGTGACGCCGAGGGACGCTGGTTGCTCGACAAGCAGGTCACAATCGCTCGGGCGCGCAATCTTGAGAACATAGGCCTTCCGGGCAAGACGGTCGTTGCCGGCCAGCCCGAGAACGAGGCCCAGGGTGATGATGGCGAGACGGCATTGTCGGTCGAAGCGCGTATTGACGAGTTGATTTCGGGTCCTGCGCTGGGCTCGGTCGATGAAGGACGGCTGATCAAGAGGCAGTGGTCGGAGGAATAAGAATCGCCGGAGGTTACTCACGCGCGGCGAGCACGAGGGACCAAGGGGAAACGTCTGAAGCAGAAGGAGGCCGAGACCTAGAAGCCTAGAAATTGAAAAGTCAGGCGACGCAATTGATAAGAAGTGGTGAACCGGGCAGCCCGCCCGCCAAAACGTTGCCCGGTTCAACCGCCCGCAAGTGCCGGTTCCCACCCTCTCATGGCTGGTACTTGCATCAAGAGGTCCGCTTCTTCTTCCGCAAACGGCTCCCCGCTGCCGAACGGATCAGGAGGCGGACCTCGCACATTTCGGGCAGCCCTCTCGTGGGATTATTTAATCCGTAAAACCAAGTCCGCCCCCCGCCGCGCCTGCCGTAAAGGACGGCACGGCTGGTTTGACGGTCAATGTACCAAACGAAAGCTCGGGCTTGGGATTGTCCGGCCGGGTGGGGGCGCGGGCTACGGGGGGCGATGAGTTATTGCAAGACTTGGGTGCCAGAGCCAAACCTCGGCCAAAAATTTCGTCGGGTCCCGGCTCTCCGAGATCTTCCACTTCTAGCCGGGACAGCAGTTCGTTTGTGTCCTTCGCTCTTGCCGGTGCACCGGCGAGACTCGCCGCAAGGATGCCCGTTACGTAGGGGGCCGCGAAAGACGTTCCTGTGCGGTAACCTTCCTTGCCGCCGGGTAGCGCAGTCCAAATCTTCACTCCGGGCGCCGCAAGATCGATGTAGCTCCCGCGGTTCGCGTTCCGGTAATTCTCGCGGTCTTTTGAAAGCGCGGTAACCGCAACGACGTTTTCGTAGGCCGCCGGGTAGCTCTCAGGCGCCGTCGGACCGAAGTTGCCGGCGGCAGCGACAAAGAGCACGCCCTTAGACTGCATGCGCTTGATGGACTGTTCTACGAGCGCGTCAGGGGGACCGGAGAAGCTCATATTCACGATTTTGACGTTGAGACCATCGAGCCATTCGAGAGCCTGAAGGAGTGCGAACGTTGAACTTGAGGAGTCCCCTGAAGCGTCCGTTTGGAAGGCCTCGGCAACATAATACTCCGCATCTGGCGCAAGACCCGGTACGCCGCTGTCGTTGCGCCCTGAAAGAAGAGAGAGAACCGCCGTGCCGTGCCAGTCCTTGCCGCTGCGCTGACCCGGACCCAAGAAACTGCCAACCCGGATTTTCTGGTTTTTCAGAGCCGGATGCTCAAGATCGACTGGCGTATCAATGACACCAATCTTGGCCTTGCGCGTGCAATTGGAAAGGCCCGAGTTCCAGCCGATAGCCAATCGGCCGAAGCATCTGTCATCGCGGCACTGGCCGGCGCGCGGACCCGG
>CAZSNH010000060.1:0-10448 GCA_964607855.1 uncultured Hyphomicrobium sp.
TGAAGCCGTTTGCCGGCTTTTTTGAGCGGGCTTATAGCTTTCACTTCGCGGGTGCAGCAAGCGGCGGTGCCGCCGCACTTTCGTCGAATCTCAAACGCGCCCTGCAAATGCCCCGATTTGTCAATTAAAGTTGGGTTTTGGCCGCCTGTTCTGGGTGTAAAATATGAACTGAATAAGCGGCCTCGCGACGCCGGCGGCGATTGACTGCGGGGGTCATATATTCGCTAGACTGGTCCCTCGAACAATTCTGGCAGCCGGAGACCGGTTTCTAAGCGCCCTCAGCGGGATGGCAAAGTCGAGCACATGAACGCCATACAGCCAGAGATTCAGTGGTTCATTGCCCGTGACGGCAAGCAGCACGGACCCATTAGTGACGTCGAGATGAAAAAGCTCGTGGAGCTTGGTCATCTCCGTCCGACGGATCTTGTTTGGCGGCACGGCTTTCCCGATTGGCGCCCGTCGACCGTTGTCTTCCCGCCTCAACCAGCCAGTCCGTCCCAACCAGCACCGGGCTCTGTGTATACAGCACCCCAACAGACGGAACCGGTTGCTCAGCCCCAAGTCTCGCAGAGTCAAGTCCAACAGGCTCAAGCCCATTCGACTCAGGCCCGTCCGGGGACGGTAGCGCAAGGCGACTGGCAGCCCGCCGCCACCCAATTCGGCACCAAGCAACCTGATCGACAGCGTCATCAGTCGTTCGATTTGGCGCCAGCACCGCGATCGGCCGCGCGTGCCCTTCTTGTGCCGATCCTCTTGCTCGGATTCCTCGCCGGCGTCGCCATGGTGGCTTATGAATACAAGGACGAACTGATTGCGCTGACGCAATCAAAGTCAAATCCTGGAGATGTCTCTACGGAGCCTTCGAAATCAGATGAGGTAGCCGCCGCACCGATATCTCCCGAAGCCGCGCAAGCAGAAGCATTGCCTGGTCTTGAGGGTCCGAGCCTCATCTTGGACGAGCAGATCCGCTCGCTACGTCATTGGGCTGTCATTCGCCGCGAGTTTCCTGAATGGTACGTCGAACGGGTCAAGGAAGCCGCCAAGCTGACTTCCGAGAACGCCAAGGAAAGCGAAGTCGGCCGCTATCTCGCGGGCGAGATCGTGAAGCTGCGCCGGCAATCTCTCAATCAGGCGCTTGCTGCGCCGAACGAGAACCTCAAGGCGATGGCGAAAGCCTTCCTTGAAAACCTGGTGGCGCTCGAAAAGATCGGTCCTCAGGTTTGCTATGCTTTTATCGCACGAGGCGAGAATACGCCGATGGTCGCCGATATGCTGCATGCAAAGGATCTCGGCGGGCCTGTCAAAGAACAGGTAGCCGCCGTCTTTGAGGCGATTGGCCAAGGGCGAAGATCCCCCGTCAAACATGTGGCGGCCGACAAAACCGATTATGATCTACTCGCCAATCAGCTGACCAAGAGCGGTTGGAGCACATCACAACTGCAACTCTTCGCAAACCCGGCGGCGCTCGCTTCGTCTTCTCCGGACAAAGTCTGCACCATGGTACAGGATTGGTTCCGCGCCCACTTGGCGCTCGAAGACTCGCAGGTTCAGGAACGATTGCTTTTTGAAACTCTGAAGCCGGTCGTCGGTGGCTAAAGGGCGAAGCTGCCGATGCAGACCCTCATAAAGATTCTCGTTACCAGTCTTCTCGTCGTCGGTTCCTCGGAAGCCGCCAAACGCAACATCCTCCTAGGCTCAATTCTGGCTTCCCTGCCGCTGACATCCTTGCTCGCCATGACTTGGCTATGGGTGGATACCAAGGATCCGGAGAAAGTGGCGGCGCTCGCAAGCGGCATTTTCTGGCTGATACTGCCCTCGCTGACACTCCTCGCCGCGCTTCCTCTTCTGCTGCGAAAAGGCGTCGCATTCATACCTGCCCTGGCCATCAGCATCGCTCTTACTGCCTTGAGCTATTTCGCCATGGTGCAGATTCTTAAACGTTTCGGAATCGAGATCTGATGACAGCGGCGCTATGAGCCGCTATCACCCGGCCCCATGTTGCACATCAACAACCTCACCCATCGCATCGAAGGCCGACTCATCTTCGACAAGGCCACCGCAGCCATCCCGTCCGGCCATATGGTCGGGCTTGTTGGCCGTAACGGCGCTGGCAAGTCGACGCTGCTTCGCCTCATCGCGGGAGAACTCACCCCTGACGAGGGATCCCTCACCGTCGGCCGCGGCATGCGGATCGGTTACGTGTCACAGGAAGCCCCTGGCGGCCTCGAGAGCCTCATCGAATGGGTACTAGCTGCTGATAAGGAAAGAACGGACCTCCTCGCTGAATCCGGCACGGCCACCGACCCGCACCGCATTGCAGAGATCCATGCCCGGCTCACTGACATCGGTGCCCACTCGGCGCCAGCGCGTGCCGCAGCCATTCTGACCGGTCTCGGTTTCGACGGTGAGACGCAGCGGCGGGCCTGCCGAGAGCTCTCCGGGGGTTGGCGCATGCGGCTGGCCCTCGCAGCCCTACTCTTCGTGGAGCCGGAAATTCTGCTTCTTGACGAGCCAACGAACTATCTCGACCTCGAAGGCACGCTGTGGCTCGAGAATTATCTCAAGAACTATCCGCACACTGTCTTGATGGTGAGCCACGACCGAGATCTCCTGAACAGGGTAGCCCGCGCCATCCTGCATCTTGAGCGCGGCAAGCTCACGCTCTACACGGGCGGTTATGATGCATTCGAGGAAGCCCGGCGCGAGAAACAGCGGCTCGAATTGAAGCTCAAGAAGAAGCAGGACGACGAACGCCGGCGCATTCAGGCGTTCATCGAGCGATTCAAGGCCAAGGCAACCAAAGCCAAGCAGGCGCAAAGCCGTGTCAAGGCGCTCGCGAAAATGCAGCCGATTGCGGCACAGGTGGAAGACCGGGTGATCCCCTTCATTCTCCCCAGTCCGAGCAAGACCCTTGCGAGCCCCCTCTTGCGGCTCGAAGGGGCTGCTGCCGGCTACCAGGCGGGGCAACCCGTGCTTAAAGCACTTGATCTAAGCATTGACCAGGACGATCGCATTGCCCTTCTCGGAGCCAACGGCAACGGCAAATCGACCTTTGCAAAGCTCCTGAGCGGCAAGCTCATGCCGATGTCGGGCTGCGTGCTGGGGGCAGGCCGAATCATGACCGGCTATTTTGCTCAACATCAGCTGGACGAGCTCAATCCTGATGTGACACCCTACGACTACATTGCCCGGCTCCTTCCCGAAGCAACCGAAGCCCAGAAGCGGGCCCGTCTTGGCACATTCGGATTTGGAATCGAGAAGGCGGATACGAAATGTTCGAATTTGTCGGGCGGCGAGAAGGCTCGTCTCCTCTTAGCGCTGACGGCCTTTCATGGACCGCATCTGCTGATCCTCGATGAGCCAACAAATCACCTCGACGTCGACAGCCGAGAAGCGCTCATTCATGCCCTCATGGACTATGAGGGTGCCGTTGTTCTTATCAGCCATGACCGTCATCTCGTCGAAGCAATCGCGGACCGGCTTTGGATTGTTCGCAATGGAACTGTGCGCGCCTACGACGGTGACATGGACACCTACCGCGCGGAATTGCTGTCCGAGCGAGGCGGAAAGACGCGTGAGTGGACCGCGAGGGGCGGGGCATTGGCTTCTGCCAACGGACGGCCCAGCCGGGCAGACGAGCGGCGTGCCGCTGCCGGCCGGCGCGCTGAGCTCGCTCCGTTGCGCAAGACAATGCAAAACGCAGAGGCCGCTGTTGCCGAAATTACCAAGGCAATTGCAGGACTTGACGAATTGCTCGCGGATCCTGCGCTCTATGTGCGCAATCCGAAAATGGCCCAAGATGCTGGTGTCGAGCGCGGCATTCTTGCCAAGAAACTGTCAGAAGCCGAAGTGGCATGGATTGCTGCAACGGAGGCCTTCGAAGACGCAGAACGCGCCATCACATCAACAGAAATTTGACAGGCCTCACGCTTGACTCGTGGAACTCCTTCGAGTGGCTCATGTTTTCAATTGTTTTCAATTGCTTCCACGACGCAAGGCCAAAGATCAATTTTCAACACGTCCTAAGCAAAGAAACTCTGACAAAAAAATAATGAAAGTCGCCACCAGAAGATTTATGGTACGTGCGTTATAGGGAGCTGGTCGGTCGGATCGCGCGGGGCGATCTATCTGGATGGTGAGGGCCATCTTGATAAGGATTGGGCCAGCTCTCTACTCCTCCTTCCTTTTGCAAGTGAGGCCCGGCGGCGGCGCATCGAGGGGAACTTCGATGTGAACTGAGCGGCAAGCAAGAACGGGCGCCTTACCTTTCCCACTCACTTTGCGGAACGACACGATTCCGAGATCCGAGAAGCGCCGGATCGTACGCGTAAGACTCGCTTTGGGCCGTCCCGATAGCTGAGAAAGCTCGGTCAACGAACCTGGCCTAGCATTTGCGATGAGACTCAGAAGCGTCAAGTTACGCGAGGTCAGCAACCGCACCATCTTCTGAGGATTTCCAATCCGCAACGCAGCCATCGGTGTCGCTTCGCTTTCTTGCGCTCTTGCGGACGATCCGGAAGCCACGGGATCGCACTTCAACGGTGCATTGGCCCTGTTCTCATCCATCAGATTTATCCTTCCCCGCCGCACGCTGTGGCGCGATAAGCTCAATGCGGCACGGAGGCATCCGCACTCCATGCCCGGGAACATGTTTCTCTGATCGCTTAAACGTGATGTCTCGGGCCTGGGATCACTACCGGCCACAAACTTTCCGCTAAAGTCTTGTCCGAGATCAATTTCAGGCGGCTTTATGGCCCCGCGCCTTAACAAGATTTTCGGCCGCGGCTCGAATGTGCTCGCCGATAAGTTCAACGAGCGGGTTTAAAGGCGTATCCGTCCCGTCCGGAGCATCCGTAGGTTCAATTGCCGGATGGGGTGCCCAGCGAGCTTCCTTGGCGGGTGTCGCAGCCGGTCCCGCATTAGCCGCAATATCGGCAGCCTCGAGCATACGCATGCGTTCTTTGACTTCCAGAACATGCAAGCGTTGCATCAGCGACAGATTGATCGCCACCCGGATGCCGTCTTCCTCCATGCTAAAGGCGTCGATCACGGCGAAGGCACGCATGAGCGCGAGAGTTCGGGCGACGTCGTCGCGAATCATGTGGCAATGGCTATCGATTGCCTTGTAGGTCAAGAGTGTGGGGTCAGGGTCCATCATGTAGCGAACAAGATGCACGCCGAGCTTCATGGCTTCGCGCGAGGCCCAGACCGCGGAAAAGAGATCCTCGAGCCAGATCTCCCCGGCAAGCGCGATATCCTCCCGGGCCAGTCCTTCGATACTGGCGAAGCGCACACGCCTTTTTTCGATGAGATTGTCGTTGGTCATCCGCTTGGCCCCCCGGCGCGCAGAGTTCTCGAACCGGAAGCCTCCGAGATTCTTGGTTAAGGCCGGGTTAAGAACTGGATGTCCGGCGCATAGGGATGGGCTATCCCGCAATTCTTGAAAATTCGGCGACGGTCTGGGTCGCAGCGCGGATCTCAGAAAGGAGCTTCAATCGGTTCTCGCGTAGCTTCGCCACGTCCGGACCACCCGTGACATTGACGGTTACCTTGTCGAAGAATTGGTCGACGGGGCCACGAAGCTCGGCCAGCGCCCGCATGGCTCCCGTGAAGTTCTCGACGTTGATGGCGGCCTCAGTGTCGAACTTGACCTTGGCAATGGCGGCTGCGAGAGCCTTTTCGGCGGGCTCGGCGAGTAGGCTGCCATCTGGCTCACCGGCATAACTCCTCTTATCCTTCCTTTCCTCGATCGAGAGGATGTTGGAGGCGCGCTTGACGCCAGCGAGCAGGTTCGCTCCGTCGTCTGTCTTCAGAAACTCGCCCAAGGCCTCGACCCGCTTCACGATGAGCGCGAGATCGTCCTGACCGCCGAGGGAGAATACAGCGTCGATGAGGTCGTGCCGCGCACCCTTGTCCTTGAGGTAGACTTTGAGACGATCGGCAAAAAAGTCGAGGAGATCGATGGTGCGAACATCCGTCTGTCTTCCCGACCACTCCTTTAGCTCTTTCAAAGTCGAGCCGCCTGCCGCATCTCGCCTTGATCCGTCGACCAACCTAAGAGCATCCTCGATGATTGGGACGAGCGGAACTCTGAGATCATTCTCGATCAAGATGCGTATCACGCCCAACGCAGCGCGGCGGAGCTGATAAGGATCGCCCGAGCCGGTCGGTTTTTCGCCAATGGCCCAGAAGCCAGCAAGCGTATCGATCTTGTCTGCAAGCGCGACTGCGATCGCAACTGAGTCGCCTTCTTCCTCTTTCGGAACCGAGTCGGTTGGCCCCTTGGGCTTGTAGTGGAGCTCAATGGCGCGTGCGACTTTGGGGTCCATATGTTCCGCTTCGGCGTAATAGCGCCCCATCAAGCCTTGGAGTTCGGGAAACTCGCCCACCATGCCAGAGACGAGATCGGCCTTGCACAATTGTGCGGCGCGTCCGGCAAGTTCCGGCTCGGCGTCGACCGCACCCGCGATCTGTCGTGCGAGCTCGGTGATCCGCTCCATGCGGTCCCACTGCGTGCCGAGCTTCTCGTGAAAGGTGATGCCTTTCAATTCGAAGTGCATGGGCTCGAGCTTGCGCTTCAAATCCTGATCCCAGAAAAACTTGGCATCCGACAGCCTGGCACGAATGACCTTCTCGTTGCCCGAGGTGATGGCCACCCCCTTGTCCTTCGGAGTAAGGTTTGAGACGGCGAGAAACTTGTTGGCGAGCTTCTTGGTTTTCGGATCTCGCAGTGAAAAGCACTTCTGGTGCTGGCGCATCGATGTCGTGAGACACTCGCCCGGCACTACAAGGAAGGACTTGTCGAACGTTCCTAGGAATACGACCGGCCATTCGGTAAGCCCGGCGTTCTCAAGCAAGAGTGCTTCGTCCTCGACGATTTGTAGCTTCGCTTCCTTCGCTAGCGCTGCAGCCTGTTCAGAAATCGATTCCGCGCGCGCGACGGGATCAAGCATCACCTTGTGTTTCTTCAACTGCTTTACATAATCGTCAAAGCCGTTGACCGCGAAGCTTTCGTTGCCGTGAAACCGATGGCCACGCGTGGTCTTGCCTGAGGTTATTCCTGCCACCTCGAATTTCACAACCTTTCCGTCCAGGAGACAGATGATGGACTGGAGGGGGCGGACCCACTGGAATGCGCCCGACCCCCAACGCATGGACTTCGGCCAGGGAAATCTACTGAGGATGTCCGGTATGACTTCGGCGATGATCTCTGCGGCTTTCCGGCCGGGCTTCTCGATCCTGGCGACATAGTAGTCGCCCTTTTTCTCGTCCTTGACGATGCCCGCGTCTTTGATTGAGGTAAGACCCGCCGCCTTGAGGAAACCCGCTAGTGCCTGCTCGGGTGCTCCGACGCGCGGGCCCTTGCGCTCCTCGGAGATGCGGGGTGACTTCGACGGTATGTCCTTGATCGCGAGTGCGAGACGCCGTGGCGTCGAGAAGGCCTTTGCCTCGCCCACCACCAAACCCTGGCCCTTGAAGCCCTCCACAACAAGGCGCTTCAAGTCATCGGCCGCGCGCGCCTGCATGCGTGCCGGGATTTCTTCGGAGAAAAGTTCAAGGAGAAGTTCGGACATCGAGCCAGGGGCCTCTTGTGGTGTGTAGTGTTCTCTTAAGCGACAGCGGCTCAACCGGCAATCGCGGAGGCAGAGATGAGAGGTGAGCCTCAATCACGAAGCGCCGCATAAAAATGGCCGGGGATGCGATCCCCGGCCAAGCGTTTTCCTCCCGATCGACTTGGGCCATTTCGTAGCCTCGTCGCTTTTTCTTCATTGACCCTGGCGGGCGCTGCTCCCCCCGGATGCGCCCACCGAAGGTTCAGTTCAGGCGCCCCTTGAGATCACGGATGCTTTCGTCGATGAGGTCAGAGGCGGCTTTACCGGCAACCCGGCTCTTGAGAACCTTTTCAGCAGCAGCAATTGCCGCTTCCACAGCAGCTCCGCGAACCTCGGCCTCAGCCTGCGCTTCAGCGCGCGCGATCTTGTCTTCGGCAAGCTTGGTGCGGCGCTCGAGACTTTCGGCAAGGTTGCGCTTGGCCTCGGCGGCTAGGTTTTCGGCCTCACGGCGGGCCTGTTCGACGATCGACCTGGCTTCGCTCTCGGCCTCCCGGCTCTTGCGCTGATAATCAGCGAGCAGATGCTGAGCTTCTTCCCTGAGACGTCTGGCGTCATCAAGTTCCTTTCGGATGGCCTCTGCGCGCTCGTCCAGCATGCGCCCCACGAGACCCGGAACCTTGTAATAGACGAGCAGCAAAACGAACAGAATGAACGCAATGAGAACCCAGAATTCAGGGGCGTGTGGATTGAACATGGCCCTTCCTCACTCCCCTGCAGCCGGCGCAAGCGCCTTCCGGATCTCGTCCGGCGAAACGGCTTCGCCGATGATCTTGTTCACTATGGCGCCCGCCGTATCGACCGCAATCTCGTTGACGCTCGCCAGGGCCTTGGCCTTCATGCCGGCAATCCGCGTTTCGGCTTCCGCAAGCTTCAAGGCTATCTGGCTGTCAACTTTGGACTTCTCCTGTTCGGTTTCCCGGGCAACTTTCTCGCGCGTCTCACGAGCAATCGAACTCGCATTAGCGCGAGCATCCGCAAGGGCCTTTTCGTAGGCCGCGAGCGCCTTTTCGGTTTCGCCCTTCAGACGTTCGGCAGCCGACAGGTCGCTCTGGATGCGATCTTGTCTCTCCTCGATCACTTCGCTGATGCGCGGAAGGGCTATCCTCTTCATAAGGAAGAACAGCACCGCGAACGTGACCGCGAGCCAAAATAGCTGCGGGGCGAAATCGTTGGCATTGAGCTGAGGCAGGCCGCCTTTCTTTTCGACGGCGGCTGCCACCTCATGGGCAGTCTCGGCGGCCTCGGTGGCCAGCGCAATAATGTTTGCTAACACCGTTTTCTCCCCGGTTCGGGATTGGGAATTAGGTAGTGGGATTTGAGGTGCCGGCACGCAAGCTCATGAACCTGCGAGCCGGAACCACGCTCCCTGTGCCTAAAACCAGAAATCAACCATAGAGAATGATGAGAGCGATGAGGAGTCCGAAAAGGCCGGTGGCTTCAGCAAGCGCGAAGCCAATGAGCAGGTTCGTGAACTGCCCGGGTGCAGCCGATGGGTTGCGCATGGCGCCAGAGAGGTAGTTGCCGAAGATGTTGCCGATGCCGACACCGGCTCCGATGAGCGCGCTGCACGCGAGGCCCGCGCCGATCATCTTGGCTGCTGCGAGTTCCATTTCAGTCTCTCCTTTTGGATCTTGAACGTTGGACTTGATGCGAAAGTCGAAAGTGTCTGTGGCGCCGCTCTTCAATGATGCATGTGGAGGGCGTCGTTCAAATAGATGCAGGTCAGAACGGTGAAGATCAGGGCCTGCAGGAAGGCAACGAGGAATTCGAGGCCGGTGAACGCCACCATGAATCCAAGTGGCGCGATGCCGCCGAGAGAGGCAATGCCCCCGACGGAGCCGAGCCCCACCACGAAGCCCGCGAAGACCTTGAGCATGGTGTGGCCCGCCATCATGTTGGCGAACAAGCGCACCGAGTGGCTAATGGGACGGATGAAATAGGAAATCATCTCGATGGGGATGATGACCGGCATCAGCCAGAGCGGCACGCCGGAGGGCACGAAAAGCCTAAGATATCCGAACCCGTGCTTGATGAAGCCAATGATGGTGACCGTGATCCAGACCATCGCGGCGAGCGCGAAGGTGACAATGATGTGGCTCGTCACCGTGAAATTGCCGGGGATCATGCCGATCAGGTTGAGAGTGAGGATGAAGATGAAGATCGAAAAGATCCAGGGGAAGTACTTCATCCCTTCTTCGCCGAGATTTTCGCGAACCATGCCCGCGACATATTCGTAGACGATCTCCGCCGTTGATTGCAGGCGGCCCGGAACGAGCGCGCTATTTCGCATGGCATAGAGCAGGAATGCCGTAATCAGCACCACCGCGAGGACCATGTAGAACGACGCATTCGTAAACGTTGCATCGATCCCGAAAAAATCGAGATCGCGCCAGCGCTGGATCTCGAATTGATGCATGGGACCGTGTACTTCGCCACCATGCCCTGCGACGTCTGCTTCGCTAGCCAATTCCCATACCCCTCAAGCGTCGTCGTCTTCGTCCGTCACCGGCTTGGCGGTCCTCTGATGAGGTTCTGCCTGAGCCTGCATCAGCTTGGCCGAGCGGACGACGTTCAGAAGTCCGGCTGCGAATCCAAGCAGCAAAAACACGATTAGGAACACCGGCTCGGTGCCAAATTGCGAGTCGAGCGCACGGCCAATCAAACCGCCAACCGCTATCCCCACAATCAGTTCGACGGCAATCTTAGTGGCCTGCCCGAAAGCCGCCCCTCGCGCCCGCTCGTCAAGTTTCGGGCTCCGTTGAGCCTTGACTTGATCCAGCCGTGATCCCAGGTCGGAAGCACGCTTCTTGAACGCCTCCCGCTCCTCTGCAGAAA
>CAZSNH010000061.1:0-10438 GCA_964607855.1 uncultured Hyphomicrobium sp.
CCAGGGGACAGTCACGGTTCGGGAGGCGCTTGGGCAATCCCTCAATATCCCGGCCGTCAAAGTCCTGAACGCCGTCGGTCCCGGCCGCATGGCCGGCCGCTTGCGCCGGGCTAGGATTGGATTTTACCTTCCGGCCGGTACCGAGCCGAGCTTGCCGATGGCTCTCGGCGGTTTGGGCATGAGCCTCAAGGACCTTGCCGACCTTTATGCGGGACTCGCTCGCGCCGGAGATCCGATCACGCTCACGTGGGATCCGATTGCAGTGAAGAGAGCGCTAGGTTCGCGCCAGGAGAGCAAACCCCGCCGTCTCCTTTCCCCTGTCGCGGCGTGGTACGTAACCGACATCTTGAAGGATGCGCCTCCGCCTCCGAATGCCGCCAAGGGACGCATCGCCTACAAAACCGGCACCTCTTACGGATATCGAGACGCCTGGGCGGCAGGCTATGACGGACGCTATACGATTGCAGTGTGGGTCGGCCGGCCCGACGGCGTTCCGACGCCGGGGATGATCGGACGCACCGCAGCGGCCCCCATACTTTTCGATGCCTTCGCGCGTCTGGCCGGGAAGCGCGTGGCGTTCCCAGGGGCACCTTCTGGCGTTCTAAAATTAAGCGGCTCCGAATTGCCGCCACCCCTCAAACGCTTCCGCGAATCCGATGATGAGAATACGGCGGCGGGACCCTACCTCGAGCCTTCGGTTCTCATCGCGTTTCCTCCCGATCGGGCCGAGCTCGAGCTGGATGAGGTGCGTGGCGAAGGGCTTGTCATCAAGGCTGAGGGAGGGGCCTTGCCGCTCACATGGATGGTCGATGGGGAGCCCATCTCTTCCGATCCGCACCGGCGCGAGCTTGCGTGGCAGCCCACGGGAGAAGGTTTCGTCCGCCTCTCCGTCGTCGATGCGAAAGGACGCGTCGATCGCGTGACCGTCAGGTTGAAGCAACGCTGATCTTCTAAGTAGCGCTCCGAGAAGCAGATCGGTAGGGTGGGGCAGATCATTGTAGGCTCCCGTGGTCATGCAGCATAAATTCGCCACATCCAGCGCCTGGCACTACCCGCTCGGTGCCGTGGTGTGTTTGGCGCTTGTCGCACTCGCGGCTTGCGATCGCACCCAGATCGAACAGCTTCCAGCACTGGGTGCTTCGACCGGGGAGACAAGCGTTTCCGGCATCTCGTCCGGAGCTTATATGGCCGGGCAGTTCCAACTCGCCCATGCAAAAGACGTCGTGGGCGCAGCCATCATCGCGGGCGGGCCCTACGGATGCGCGGAGAGCGTTTTCGCCGACATCATGCCGGGCCCAGGAGCGGCTTTTCTCAATCTCTCAAAGGCCATCAACGGCTGCATGTTGAATGCCTTGACGTCATTCGGCGTGCCCAATCCGCCAATGCTGGCCGACAAGGCGCGTCGCATGGCGGAGGCGGGTCGCATCGATCCCGTCACAGATTTGGTGCGCGATCGCGTCTATTTCTTTTCGGGAACTGAAGATCACACGGTGGCTCCACCAATTGTTCGTGCTGCGGTCGAGTTCTACGAAAACGTCGGCGTACCGTTGGGCTCAATGAAGCTGGTCGATACTTTGCCGGCTGGCCACGGGTTCGTCACCGAAAACGAGGGCCTTGCCTGTGACGCCACCGGGCGCCCCTATATTGTTGACTGCGATTACGATCAAGCGGGAGAACTGCTCTTGCATATTTATGGAACTCTAGCGCCACGCGCGGCCGAAGCCACGGGCCGTTACCTGACATTCGATCAGTCGCCCTTTCTTCAGGATCTCGACAATCACGGTATGAGTTCAGAAGGCGTTGTCTACGTTCCAACGGCCTGCCAGGAAGGCGAACGCTGCCGGGTGCATATCGCCTTTCACGGCTGCGCGCAGAGCCGCGCCGTCATCGGCGAGACGTTCTCCACGGGAACGGGTTTTGCGCGGTGGGCAGATACCAACCGGCTGATCGTTCTTTTTCCGCAAGTCGCCGTAACTCCCATGAATCCGCAAGGCTGCTGGGACTGGTGGGGCTACACTGGACACAACTATCTGACGAAGGAAGGCGCGCAGATTGTGGCTGTCAAGCGCATGCTCGAGCGGTTGGGCGAGCCGCGCCCTTCGCAGCGCTAAGCTACACTTTATGCGTCAAGGCGCCTTGGGCCCGTGCTGGAGCCAATAGCCGCCGCCGATAAAGACCTGGTGTGAGACGAGCACGGTGCTCAATCTGCCATGCTTGGGCTCTTCCATGAGCCACCAGCGCCGGATCTGGCGGTAGAGGTCGCCGGCCATGTCCCAGTTGAGCCATGAGGACTCACCCGTAATTTGGGCGTCGATTGAGGCTGCGGTGAACTTGTATTCCAGAAAGTACGATGCCTTTCCGGTACGCAGTTCGAGGCCCACGAGGGCTTGCATGGAGGGGCCGCCGAACTGGTATTCGCTCGTGCGCTGCTTCTCGTCCTTGAAGCGTACTTCGGTGTGCGGAAGTGCGATGCCGGCGCCAAGTCCGGCATAGGGTTTGACGAACGTTGAGAGACCGCCGAAGCGGAAGAGCCCTACGAGCATCAGCGTATTGTGACCGTGGGTGAATTCAAGGCGCGTGAAATAATCGGTGAGCAAGAGTTTCTCGGGAGCCGGCTGCCCCTTGATCGTTCCCGTTGTTTCAACCGTTTCGATCACGGGATTGGAGATCGTGCGTCCGTGAGACCCCTTGCCGAGGCGGGCGATCGCCTTGTTGTGGAGGAAGTCGATCATACCGCCAAATGGACCGTTCCAGCGCACGGCCCGAACACCACCGTCGATCGGCGGGTAGAAGGCATCGCCATCCCAGCCCAAGTCTTTGAGCATAAGATCGGTTCCGTCGGGACGCTTAAGATGCACGTCGCTCCGGTGATACCAGGGATGGCCGGCATAAAAAGCGAGAAGGGTTTCACCGCCGCCCGTGCGCGCGGGATCCACTTTGGTTTCACCGCTCGATGAGCCGCTGGCCACCTCCGGAGAAGTGGCCGCCATGGGTGTGAGGATGCTCGTCCAAACCAGAGCAATGATTGCGCCGAGTGCCGAGGCGCGATTGAGCTCGCGGCGCCAGCGCGCAAGCGGGTACCCGCCCCGCGCGAACGTGCCGGGTGACGCAGCGGCCCAAGATGCGAATCCCATATGGCTCCCCAGTATGAAAGGCATGCGCCCCACGAACAGCGTCATGGGAAGGGCATGCCCATGTTCCAGTTCCGTCTCTAACTGGTCATCAGGGCTTTGTGTAGTTGCCTGCGTCACGCGCGCAAGGTCCGCCGGCCCGGAAAGCGCAAGTAAAAGTCGCGCGTGCACTCGTCACGTCAATCGAGGAGCACTTCACGCGAGCATGATGTGGGCGTTGTGGAAGGGGTTCAGACGGAGCGCACGTGCGAGCATGTCCTAGAAGCGCTTCAGGAGACGCTCGAGATAATCGAGCTCCACCGGCGGACGGGTGGCCTCCCCAACGCGCCGGCGCAGCTCCTCGAGGATCTCGCGGGCACGCTGCTGATCGATCTTGTCGGGCACTTTGACGGACGTTCCGAGATCGGGGCCCTGAGTTCTCTGCGGGCGGCCCAACGGATCGCGCTGCGTATCGTTGCGGCCCTGCCGGCCGGGCTGACGGGCCAAGAGATCTTGCGCCATTTTCTGCGCGCTCTGGCGCATCTTCTCGAGCGCGTCGGCCTGATTTTCAGTTGCGCTCTGCAGATCGCCCTCCTCGAGCGATCGTTCGGCGCGCTCCATGGCCTGGCGGGCGCCTTCAAGCTGTTCGGGAGAACCGAGGCCCTTTTCGCGCAAGTCGCGCTGGAGTCGCGATAGGCGGTCTCTTAGTCCTTTCTGGCGCTCGCCGAGTTGTCCCAGTCCGGCAGAGGGGCCTTGCTGACCGGTGCCATCCTGGCCCTGCTGACCGCTTTGTCCGGGCTGTCCGCGCTGCGGCTTGCCAGATTGTCTGCCCTGACCCTGGCCGCCGGGACGCTGTTTCTCATCGTCTCCGCCCGGTGCGTTGCGTGTGTTGGGTTTTCCAAAGCCCTGCTGCTGCTGGGCGCCGTCCTGTTTGCGCAGTTCCTCGAAGGTCTCGTCCATGAGCTGCTGTTGCTCGCCGCTCATCTCGTTGAGCTCCTTCGTCATCTCCTGCATCTGCATGGTGTGCTCGGCCATCTCCTTGGACATGGCGCCTTTCTGCAGGCGCTCCATAATGTCCTGCATCTGAGAGAGTAGTTGCTGAGCTTCTTCGCGCGAGCCGTTCTTGGCCGTTTCCTCGAGCTGGCGCATCATTTGCTCGAGATCCTGCTGGTCAAGCTGCTGTGTATCGGGGTTCTGGCCCTCGGCCTGCTCCTGGCTGGCATCTTTGGCCATCTGTTCCATGAATTCGCCGAGCGCTTGGCGCAGCTCCTTCATGAGGGCCTGGATCTCCTCTTCGGAAGCGCCGCTTTCGAGCGCCTTTGCGAGCTTCTCGCGGGCATCCTTCAGGCGCTGCTCTGCCTCGGAAAGATCGCCATCCTCGATCCGAACGGCGATCTGCCAGAGCTGATCGATGACACTGCGCATGCCGGCCTTGGTACGGTCGGAAATGAGACGGTGGTAGACGGAACGAATTCCGAGATAAATGCTCGCTTCATCGAAGAATTCCTCGGGCGCATGCGTTATCGCGGCGAGAGCCGTGCGGACCTGCGAGCGATAACGGTGATCATCGATGAGTTTCTTGCGCTGCTCGATGAGGGCACGCGCGAGCGGCTTTGTGAACTGCTTCTCCGGCAGGATCATCTCAAAGGGCTCGCTTCGCCCGATCTGCCCCGCGACGTCCTTGACCTCAAGCGTCATGATCACTTTGCGCCCCGCCCAGGGGTGCTCGGCGAACTCGACGTAAGTAAACTGATGGACCTCCTTCGGATTGCCGTGCGGCACGCGCAGGCTGTAGGCAGGCGGCTTCGTGCGCGGCCAGCGCGGACCACGCAAAGGCTCTGGCTTCGCCCAGGCGAGGGTTTGATCGCCGGGCTCGGGAGGCGCGCGGTCGAACTTCACGCTCGCGGACGCGACGCCGTAATCATCTTCAGCAGTGTAGGAGAGCTTGAGTGATCCGCGTGGCGTGAGATCAGGCAATCGGTTCATTCGGATCTTCGGCAGCTCATCGGGCTTGACGTCAATCATCCAGGCCGCCTGCTCCTGGCGGCCATTCATGACTCTCAACTTCGTCGAGTGCTTGAGTTCGTAGCGAAGCTCGGAAACGTCGGTTGCCGACTTGCGCGGAGGGGCTTGAATTTGCTCGGGTTCGCCGGCGCCGGCCACAATCTCAAGACCGAGGCGGTCGAGGCCTGAGCCTGACGCGCGCACGACGAGAATGCTCTTGTGCGGAACCTCGAAATGGTTCCTAGAGCCATCCTGCGCGGCGGCCTCTTCGGGTGTCGCCGGTTTGGAGCCATCGGCGAGCATGAGCGGCGGCTGCCCCGTATAGGCAGGTGGTGAAATCCAGGCGTCAAGTCGGGTATTGGCAAGCGCGTCGGCCGACGAAAGACGGAATGCCTGCCTGACGCGATCTGCAGTTCCGGTGCCGAGCAAGGTTCCGACGAGAAGCAGCGACAGCAATCCAAGGGCGCGGATCGCGTAAGGATCATACCGGTCCGTGCGCGGCTGCGGCTTGCCGACCCTGAGCCGAGAGAGGAGCTGTTCCATGCGATGGCGATGCGCCTTCCACAGCGTCATCGTTTCTGGGTCGACCGAGGCGGCAGAGAGTGTGTCCTCGTAGGACGTCGCCGGACGGTGTGGAACGCCTGACACCTTTTCAATGCGCCGGATCGCGTCTTCGCGGGTCGGCACTCTGATGGGTCCGGCGATAATCAGGCCCGCGATCAAACCGAGACCGAGAAGGGCCAAGACACCAAGATGAGCCGAATCGCCGAGCAGTGGCCACAGGCCGGCGAAGGAGAGCGCCAGGAACACGCCGACCACGGCTAATACGATCCACAGGCGTACCCAAAGTTGCTCGAAGATCAACGCCCACGTGGCGCGCTTAACCTTGCGCTCGAAGGCGCGGCCAATGGCTTGCCGGGAATTGGATTCGTCGCTCATTAGCTCACCATACCATTCCTCGCCATTGGGGCAGCTAAAAATGCTGCAACGTGTTCACGTTATGTTGCGCGGAAATACTTGAACGCCCGTTGGCCAGAAGCCATTCACCTCAATGGGCAATTCGCCCTAGGAGAGCCAATCCGGCAGGCGGTCGAGCCCGATGAGATCGTCATAGGTGGGGCGGGGCCGAACAACGGCGTAGCGAGCGCCATTTACGAGCACCTCCGGAACAAGCAATCGGGAATTGTAGGTTGAGCTCATGGCGGCTCCGTAAGCTCCGGCCGTCAAGATGGCCATGAGGGCTCCCTGCTCGAAGGGCGGCAGGGGGCGGCCAAGGGCCAGATAGTCGCCGGTCTCACACACCGGCCCTACCACATCCTGGAGGATCGGCGGCATCTGCTTCTTGGCTTCGTCCACCGGCCAGATCTCGTGGTAGGCCTCATAAAGAGTAGGCCGAAGGAGATCGTTCATGGCGGCATCGACGATGGTGAATACACGCTCCGAAGCGCTCTTTGAATAGATGACCTTGGTCACCAGCACACCCGCATTGCCGACGATCATACGGCCAGGCTCAAGGACAATCTTGAGCTTGAGGTCGCCGAGGGCAGCTTTCACTGTTGCGGCATACTCATCGGGATGCGGGGGAAGGTCATTATTGCCTTGATAGGGCACGCCGAGCCCGCCGCCGATATCGAGATGCTCGAGATCGTGACCTTCGCGGCGCAGATCGAGAACGAGATCGCGCATGAGGCGGAACGCGTCCCGGAACGGCGACAACTCGGTGATCTGGCTGCCGATATGCATATGAACGCCAGCAACCTTGAGACCTGGTAGCCGCCGCGCCACAGCATAAACGTCAACAGCCCTCAAATAAGGGATGCCGAACTTGTTTTCCGACTTGCCGGTCGAAATTTTGGCGTGCGTCTTGGCATCGACATCGGGATTGACGCGGATGGCAATGCGCGCCGTTGCGCCAAGGCTTGATGCCACCTCGCTAATGGCCGCGAGCTCGGGCTCGCTTTCGACGTTGAATCCGAGGATGCCTTCTCTGACGGCGAAGGCGATCTCCTCCTTTGTCTTGCCGACACCGGCGAAGATGATCTTCGAAGCGGGAACGCCAACGGCACGCGCGCGTCTCAATTCACCCTCGGAGACAACATCCATGCCCGCACCCATGCGGGCCATCGTTGCAAGGACCGCTTGATTCGAATTGGCTTTAACGGCAAAGCAGATGAGCGCGTCGCATTTCGAGAACGCCTGCGCGAGCACCTTGTAGTGGCGCTCAAGGGTTGCAGTCGAATAGCAATAAAAGGGAGTTCCCACCTCATGCGCGAGACGCGCGAGGCTCACGTCCTCGGCGTGGAGGACGCCACCCTTGTAATCGAAATGGTGCATAGTGGGAGGCTTCTAGCGCAGCAGGCCGTCGAGGACAAAGCTCTTGTGAGGTTTGGGCGCAGCATTTTGTTCTTTGCCTTGCCCACTATCGGCGCTAGCCGTCGTATCGGTTGTGGTTTGCGTTTCGGGCGGTGGCTCGAGCGAACCGCGAATGCCACAACCCGCCAGTCCCACGAGGACCAGTGCTAGTGCCAGAGCAGTGCGCCAAGCCTTGATCATTCGCTTCTTTCTTTCGGCGTCCGAGCCCAACGGTCCAAGGGTCCGAACGAAACGGTCCTCCGAACATCCCGGTATGGTGGATGCCCGGCCCGACCTTGAGCATTCTTGTCTCTAGCCCTTCCCGCGTTCTTTTTCCAACCGCTTGAGCCACGATCGCGCGCTTTTTGTGACGTTCTGTGGCGCAGTTCCCCCATAGCTTTTCCGGCTTTCGACAGAGCTTTCTACGCTCAAAACCGAGAAAACATCGGCAGTTATGCGTGACTCGACAGCCTTCATGGCTTCCAAGGGCAGCATTTCGAGGTCCACCCCCCGGCTTTCCGCCTCTTTAACGATGGATCCTGCCACATGGTGGGCTTCGCGGAAGGGCAGCTTCAACTCGCGCACGAGCCAGTCGGCAAGGTCGGTTGCCGTTGAATAGCCCCGGCTCGCGGCCGCCCGCATAGCTGATGGCACGGGTTCCAGGTCGCTGATCATGCCGGTCATCGCGGCGAGGGCGAGGTTGTAGCTCTTCATGGCATCGAAGGCCGGCTCTTTGTCCTCCTGCATGTCTTTGGAATAAGCGAGCGGTAGCCCCTTGAGGACGAGCACGAGCGCTTGGAAGGCGCCTGCGATGCGCCCCACCTTGGCGCGCGTCAGCTCAGCCGCATCGGGATTGCGCTTCTGCGGCATGATTGAAGAACCGGTTGTGAAGCGGTCGGTGAGGCGGATGAAGCCGAATTGCGGCGTCATCCAGATGACGATCTCCTCGGCGAGCCGGGAGAGATGCACGCCCGAGATGGTCGCAGCCGCCAAGGCTTCGAGAATGAAATCGCGATCGGAAACCCCGTCGAGTGAATTAGCCATCGGCCGGTCGAAACCGAGCGCCTCGGCCGTCTTGTTCCGATCGATCGGGAACGAGGTGCCGGCGAGTGCGGCCGAGCCCAGCGGGCACTCGTTGAGCCGTTTGCGCGCGTCTTTGAAGCGGCCGCGGTCGCGAGCAAACATCTCGACATAGGCCAAGAGGTGATGGCCGAAGGTGACGGGTTGTGCCGGCTGCAGATGGGTGAAGCCCGGCATGACGGTTGCCGCATGTGTCTCTGCCTTTGCGGCGAGAGCATACTGCAGGCCTGCGAGCGCTGCATCGATGCCATCCAATTCATCGCGGACCCAGAGGCGGAAATCCGTCGCAACCTGATCATTGCGCGAGCGTGCCGTGTGAAGGCGACCAGCGGCCGGGCCAATTATTTCCTTGAGCCGGTTTTCAACGTTCATGTGCACGTCTTCGAGCGCCTGCGAGAACTCGAATCTGCCGTCCTTGATTTCGGCGAGAACTTGGTCGAGGCCGCGCGCGATCTCCTTTGCGTCGGCCTTGGTAATGATGCCTTGTGCGGCCAGCATGGCCGCGTGAGCCTTGGATCCGGCGATATCCTGGGGTGAGAGCACCTTGTCGAATGAGATCGAGGCGTTTATTTGCTCCATGATCTCGGCCGGTGACATCGAGAAACGGCCTCCCCACATCTTGTTGGCGGATTTGTCGGTCACGAGATGGGGTCTCCGGCAGGTCGAGGTACGTTAAGGGCGGGTAAGATCATGACTCAGGGTGGCGAAGAACCAATGCAAATGGCAGTGCTCGGCAGATACCTGTTCATGGCGTGCGTGGCGGCCGCGTTGGGGTTCGCGGCGGTATACGTCACCCTGGGGCGCCCTGACAACGCTGCCGATGCCCGAATTCCACCGGCAGAGACCACTATGCAGTCGCCGGGATCGCGATTGTCGGCGTTTGTTAAGAAAGCTGTGCCCGAGGCGCTGGCCGATGTCGCGTTCTTGGGCCCCGACGGCCAGCCCGCGAAACTGAGCGACTTCAAGGGCAAGATGATCCTGCTCAACCTTTGGGCCACCTGGTGTGCGCCATGCCGCAAGGAGATGCCGGCGCTCGACAGGCTGCAAAAGACGCTCGGTTCCGACAAATTCGAGGTCGTAGCGCTGGCGGTTGACCGGTTGGGAGCGGCTGCGGCAAAGAAGTTTCTCGATGAAATCAAGGTCGAAAGTTTGAAACTTTATGTCGATCCGACCGCCAAAGCTGGGACGGCGCTCAAAGCGCTAGGCCTGCCGACAACCATCCTGATCGACAAGGAGGGCCGTGAACTTGGACGGATGGCAGGCCCCGCCGAGTGGGACGACGACAAGTCGAAAGCCTTGATTCAGGCTCAATTGAAATGAGCGGTCCTTAATTGTGTGCAGGCACTAGCGCAGGTAAACGAGAGCTGCGATCGCCGCAAAGAGACACACGCCCGCGATTTTTGCAATCCACTCGCAACGCATTGCGCGCTTGGCGAGCGCGTCATGCTCAGCAAGCTTGGCATTGAGCGCCTGCCACGTGGTGACAGGGAGCGCAGCAAATTTCGCCCGCTCGCCTTCCGTCCGGTCGAGGCGCTCCTTCAATTCACGTGTCGATCGCAAGATCTCTTCGATCTTGTATTCGCGGGCATTTCTAAGGCTCTCTTCAAACGAGCGCATCCGTTGGGCTTGAGCGGTGGCCTCGGTCAGCATGGCGAGGCCCGATCGCGCCAGCCCGACCTCATTTTGAATTGCGGCAATTGTTTCCTCCATGTGCTCGATCCTGGCGGCAATCTGGTTTGCCGGCCGGCCACGGGACAAGACAGGAAGCTCAGTGACATTGCTCGGGTTTTCGGTGGAGGACGTCATCGGACACCATACGCAATACGCCGAAATCTATCGGGTGGGGCTTCGCCCCTATGGCTGAAAATGAGGGAGATATTAGACGACAGCCC
>CAZSNH010000062.1:0-10390 GCA_964607855.1 uncultured Hyphomicrobium sp.
GCCCCGGTCACTCACACTCGAATGATAAAGCGCGCGGCTTGCCCCGCTAAAGGGCGGTTCAGCTGCCAAGCCCGGCGCGCTTTGAATTACTTTTGGAGGTGGCCTGCGATCGGCCGGCACTCTTCTTGACGCTTGGCAGATTGAGGCCCTCCTCCCAGTAGGGCTCAAGCCCGAAATGATCGGCAACGTATTCGATGAAGGCGTTGACCTTGGTCGGCATGAAATCGCGGCACGGGTACACGGCATAAATCGCCATCTTTGAAGAGCCCCGATATTGCGGCATGACGACCTTCAAGCTACCGCGCTTGATATCCGCCCCGACCTCCCAAACTCCGCGAAGCCCCAAGCCGACACCCAAAACCAGCGCCTCGTGGATGAGTTCGGCCGAATTCGAACGAATATTGCCTTTGACGCGTACTTGCCGGTTACCTTCCGGACCTTCGATCCGCCAGAACTCCTGGGCCCCGGCTGACAGGCAGTTGTGATTCTCAAGGTCAGCGATGGATTTCGGCGCGCCGTACCTTTCGAGGTATGACGGGGCCGCACAGATGACCCGCGTGTCGGGCGATAGCTTTCTGGCGACGAGTGAGGAATCTTGCAGCTCGCCAATTCTCACGGCCACGTCGTAGCCATCGCGAATAATGTCGACGAAATTGTCAGTCAAATGCACATCGAGCTGAATTTCGGGATACCTCGACAAGAACCCGGGCAACAGGGGGGCGATGTGCAGCCGGCTGAAGGAGGTCGGGGCCGTGATTTTGAGGACACCTCGGGCATTGGTATTCCGGCGCGTCACAAAATCCTCGGCTTCCTCGACGAGGCTGAGAATGTCCACGACGCGCTTGAAATAGCCCTCCCCGGTCTCGGTCAGTGTCAGCTGACGGGTGGTGCGCTGGAAAAGGCGGGCACCGAGCCTTTCTTCGAGAAGGCTTATTCTCTTCGATACGACGGCCGGAGAAAGCCCCATATCTCTTCCTGCTGCCGACATGTTGCCGGTACGGGCAACGCGTGCGAAAATGTCAAAGTCGCTGATCGTCGTCACTGGAACTTCTCCTTTGGGATACCTATCGAGGATCTTTAAGGACCTTTGTCGTTCCGTTGATGATGCAGGTGAGCCATGACCTGGGTGCGCCGTCGAGACGATATGTAGGAACTACTCTTTTTCCTATCGGACTAAAATCCAAGAGCGTTAAGGAGTGAATGGCTGCGGCAGAGTGGGATCCAACACCTAGGAACGCGGAATAAACATCGCCATTACAGAACCTTAACGCGAGAACCAAGGATCAGTTTCTAATGTCGCTCATCAAACTGCCTGAACCCGATAAGGCCCTTCTCGGCCGGCGCGCAGAGATTGTCGCCGAGCTCGAAGCTCTTGTCGGAGTGGAGCAGGTGATTTCATCCGACGACGGACGGCGTCCGTTCGAAACCGATGCACTGACCGCCTACAAGCGCCTTCCGCTGGCCGTGGTTTTGCCGCGCACGACCGAAGAGGTCGCCGCCGTTCTCAAGTATTGTAGCGCCAACGGAATAAAGGTCGTGCCGCGCGGGGCGGGAACCTCCCTTGCCGGTGGCGCGCTGCCCGCCGAAGACGCCGTCGTAATCGGCGTTTCGCGCATGAACCGCGTCATCGAGATCGATTTCGAGGGGCGCTATGCACGTGTCGAAAGTGGCATCACGAATCTCGCCATCTCTCAGGCGGTAAGCGATGCCGGATTCTTCTATGCACCCGATCCATCGAGTCAAATCGCCTGTACACTTGCTGGTAATATTGCCATGAACTCTGGCGGCGCACATTGCCTGAAGTACGGAGTTACAACCAACAATGTGCTCGGCGTACGCATGGTGCTGATGGACGGTACCATTGTCGATATTGGGGGACCTCAGCTCGACTCGGAAGGTTACGACCTCCTGGCATTGATCGTCGGCTCCGAAGGACAGTTCGGCATTGTCACCGAGGCAACTGTACGAATTCTGCGCTCGGCCGAGGGGGCAAAACCGATGATGATCGGCTTCGAATCCTCAAGCAAAGCCGGAATCTGCGTGGCGAGGATCATCGCTTCCGGGATCATTCCGGTGGCCATAGAATTCATGGACAAACCGGCCATCGAAGTCTGTGAATCCTTCGCCAAAGCCGGTTACCCAATGGATGCCGAAGCACTCCTTATCATCGAGGTCGAAGGCTCGGACGAGGAAATCGCTGACAGGCTCAATTTCATCGCCGACATCGCGCGCGAGCTCAATCCGAAGTCAATGGTGCTGAGCCAGGACGAGGACCAATCGGCCCGCATCTGGAAGGGCCGCAAATCGGCGTTCGGCGCCATCGGCCGACTTGCCGACTATTATTGCATGGACGGCACCATCCCGCTCGCGCACCTGCCCTACGTCCTCGAGCAGATCAGTGAAATATGCCAGAAGCACGACTTGAAAGTCGCGAACATCTTCCATGCTGGAGATGGAAATCTGCATCCACTCGTCATGTATAACGCCAATGACCCCTTGCAGTCGGAGAGGGCCGAGAAGGCGGGCGCCGAGATCCTGAAACTTTGCGTCGACGTCGGTGGATGCCTTTCGGGGGAGCACGGCATAGGAATCGAGAAGCGCGATCTCATGCCCCTCCAGTTCAACGAGGTCGATCTCGCCGTGCAAATGCGCATCAAGTCGGTATTTGACCCGCAATGGCTACTGAACAGCGCCAAAGTTTTTCCGCTCGCGGAAAAGGCCATCAAACCCATCGCTGCTTAAGGAGCACGAAAGCGTGCGAGACGTCTTGACACCAGCGACCGACTGGGAACTGCAGAGCATGCTGACACAGCTGCGGGAACAGCATATCCCGGTCGAGATCTTAGGAGCTGGCACGAAGCGAAACTTTGGCCGGCCGGTGGCAGCTAATGTCGCCATTTCCACGGGCAACCTTCGTGGGATTACGCTTTACGAGCCGACTGAGCTCGTCATGTCGGCGCGCAGCGGCACACCGCTCACCCAAATTGAGGTCGAACTCGCCTCTCGTGGGCAGACGCTCGCCTTCGAGCCGATTGATCTAGGTCCAATGCTCGGCGCCCATCCCGGACTGCAGACAATCGGCGCCGTTTTTGCGGCAAATTTATCGGGCGCACGGCGCATCGCGGCGGGCTCGGCACGAGATCACCTCCTCGGTGCCAAAGCCATCAACGGACGAGGCGAGCACTTCAAGTCCGGCGGACGCGTCATGAAGAATGTCACCGGATATGATGTCGCTCGCGGCCTCGCCGGAAGCTGGGGCACGCTTGCCGTCATGACGGAAGTGACTTTCAAGGTCCAGCCCATCCCCGATGATGTTGCCACCCTCGTCTACACCGGACTCACGGACGATCTCGCCGTAGAATTGATGAGCACAGCCATGGGGTTGCCATTCGAAGTCTCGGGCACGGCGCATCTCTCGAGGGAATTCGTTCGGCGGTTGAAGCTCGAGAGTATCAATACGCTCGAGAAGCCGGTGACGGCGCTTCGCATCGAGAACTTCTCGAAGTCGGTTGCCTACCGGACGGGCAAGCTCACCGATGCGCTTCGCATCTTCGGCAAGCCCATTGGGCTCGACCTCGAAAACTCACTCAAACTCTGGGGCGAAATGCGCCGGCTCGCCTTCATTCCGACCGGCAGCGCCAACGTCTGGCGAATCTCCTCGACACCCAAGGCGGCAGCAAAAATTGTCACCCAAATCAGAAAGCACATGCCGGCCGAAACCTACTACGATTGGTCCGGTGGACTGATCTGGCTCGAAACGCCAGCGAGCGCCGATGCCGGCGCTGCCGACGTCCGGCGCGCCGTAGCGACCCATGGCGGCTATGCGACGCTTATTCGAGCCGACGCCAAGGTGCGTCAGTCGGTCGACGTCTTTCAGCCCTTGAGCCCCGAACTTGAGCGGCTAACGCGCGGCCTCAAAGCCGCATTCGACCCCGAAGGCCTGCTCAATCCGGGACGCATGTATGCCAACATGTAGATCCACGAATTAAACCCAATCGGCTTATGCCATCGCCCTATCGACGCGAGAGCAGGACCCCCATTCATGCAGACCAACTTCAACGAACGTCAACTACAGGATGCCCGAGTAAAAGAGGCCGAAAGCATCTTGCGTAAGTGCGTTCATTGCGGCCTCTGCACCGCCGTCTGCTCCACTTATGTGATCCTTGGCGATGAGCGCGACAGCCCGCGCGGGCGCATCTATCTCATCAAGGACATGCTCGAGCGCGGAGATAAGCCGAGCAAGGAGGTTCGCTATCATATCGACCGCTGCCTTTCTTGCCTTTCCTGCATGACGACTTGCCCGAGTGGCGTCGACTACATGCACTTGGTCGATCTCACACGCGCTGAAATCGAGGAGAAAACCTCACGAAGTTTCAAAGACAGCATCATGCGCAAGCTGCTCGCATTCGTGGTTCCCTACCCGCGCCGGTTTCGGATGGCCATTCAGGCGGCCGCTCTTGGGCGGCCGTTCATTCCGCTCATGACGAGGCTCGGCCTTAAGGAACTCGCGGCCATGATCGAGCTGGCCCCCATCGCACTTCCCAAACATGCGCGATTTGAAGGGCCGGGGACGGCCGCCACGAAATCCGAACGCAAGGCCCGCGTTCTCATGCTGGCAGGGTGCGCTCAGCAGGTGCTGCGGCCGAATATCAATGATTCGACCATCCGGCTTTTAGCGCGTAGAGGCGTCGATGTGGTCGTGGCGCATGGCGCGGGATGCTGCGGCGCACTTGTCCATCATCTTGGCAAGGAGCACGCGGCTCTCTCGCAGATCCGGCGCAACGTCGATGCCTGGTGGAAGGAGATGCAGCGCGAGAAGGTCGATGCCATCATTATCAACGCCTCGGGGTGCGGAACGACCGTCAAGGATTACGGCCACTTGCTGCGTAATGATCCTGACTACGCCGAGCGTGCCGCGGAAATTTCTCGAATAACGCGGGACATCACCGAATTCCTCACCGAGCATCCGATCGGAGCACCCAATCGCTGGTCATCAATCCGGGTTGCCTACCATTCCGCCTGTTCTATGCAGCACGGCCAGCAGATCACGACGGCACCCAAAATGCTCCTGAAGCAAGCCGGATACAGCGTCGCGGATATTCCCGAGGGGCACATCTGCTGCGGCTCGGCGGGTACCTACAATATGTTGCAGCCGGAGATCGCGATGGAGCTTCGCGACCGAAAGATCAAGAACATTCGTACCACAAAGCCCGACATCGTCGCGGCCGGAAACATCGGCTGCATCACCCAGCTTCAGACAGGCATGGATATCCCGATCGTGCATACGGTCGAGCTACTCGATTGGGCATACGGCGGCCCCATCCCCCCGGGACTCGAGCACCTCGACCAGTTCGTGAGCGATGTACCGCAGCCGCGTCGTAAAGCTGAAGATTATATATCGGCATAATAGCGCCGTTACGGCGAAAAGCGGCTCGCAATGGATGACCAGCCCATGACAGGGACGGCGGATATCGCAACTTCGTGCGCTACCCCCGACTTGCGCCATATCCACGGTCCCTTCGATATTGTCGGCGACGTTCACGGATGCGCCGGTGAACTCACTGATCTCCTTGTCAAGCTTGGCTACTGCATCTCATTCGATATCTCGAGCGCGGGGCGCAGCGTGCGCGTGACACCCCCCAATGGCCGCCAGCTCATTTTCGTTGGGGATCTCGTGGACCGCGGGCCTCGTTCACCCGACGTCTTGCGCATCGTCATGGCGACGAGTGAAGGCGGGTTTGGATATTGCGTGCCTGGCAATCACGACATCAAGTTCCTGCGCTATCTCCAGGGCAAGCCGGTCAAGATCAACCATGGGCTCGACAAGACGGTCGAGCAATTCGAGGGAGAGCACGCGGAGTTTTCGGGGGGCGTCAAGAAATTCTTCGAAGGACTGCCCTATCACTTGTGGCTCGCGAATGGCACGCTTGCGATTGCACATGCCGGGATCCGCGATCACATGCTGGGTCACGTCTCAGCCGAGATCCGCAGTTTTTGCCTCTACGGCGAGACATCAGGCGAAACCGACGAGTTCGGACTTCCCATCCGCTATCACTGGGCGGCCGAGTACCATGGCCGAACGGCGATTATCTACGGTCATACACCTGTGCCGGAGGCTGGGTGGGTGAACAATACGCTGTGCATCGACACCGGCTGCTGCTTCGGTGGCAGGCTCACCGCTTTGCGATGGCCGGAGAGACAGATCGTTTCGGTTCCCGCTGCGGCCGTCTATGCCAAACCGATCCGACCCTTCGGCCACCCGCCCGTGCGCCACGGCCCGCCCGTGTAGAGCAACTCCTTTTTTCTTCCCGCTGCAACCGTCCCACGCCACCGCGGCAAGGCTTTTGGTCTCGAATTTCCGCGTCTTAATGCTTTGGGAGTTGTCTCGGTCCTCGGGCGCATTGACCGCAGGTCTCGACGTCGGCGCCGCTTTTACAGAAGGGGGCGATCCGCTATAAGGCGGCACGCTTTTAACCCCCCAAGGACCCATGACCAAACCCGACAAAACCAACCGGCCAGAAGCCCGGCTCGCGAAGGGGTTTCGCGACATCGAGGCAGCCGAGCTGCGCGCCACCTCGGCGATGATCGACAAGATCCGCGCCGTCTATGAGCGCTACGGCTTCGAGCCGCTCGAAACGCCGGCCATCGAATATACGGACGCGCTCGGCAAGTTCCTCCCCGATCAGGACCGTCCCAATGAAGGCGTATTCTCGCTACAGGACGATGACGAGCAGTGGATGAGCCTGCGCTACGACTTGACCGCTCCGCTCGCGCGCTATGTCGCTCAGAATCTCAACACTCTCCCCAAGCCCTTCCGCCGCTACGCCTTTGGCAACGTCTATCGAAATGAAAAGCCAGGCCCGGGCCGCTTCCGCCAGTTCATGCAGTTTGATGCCGATACAGTTGGCGCCGAAAGCGTCGCGGCCGATGCCGAGATGAGCATGCTGGCAGCGGATGCCTTGGAAGCCTTGGGCATTCCGCGCGGCGATTACGTCATCAAAGTGAACAGCCGGAAGGTGCTCGATGGCGTCCTGGAACTCGCGGGCATCGATCCCGACTGCCCCTCGGATGCGGGCCGCCGGCTTACGGTTCTCCGCGCAATGGACAAGTTCGACAAATTCGGCAGCGAAGGTGTCGCGCTGCTGCTCGGCAAAGGCCGCAGGGACGAGAGCGGCGATTTCACCCCGGGAGCAGGCCTCAACGACAAAGCGGCCCATCTTGTGACCTCGTTCCTTTCGGCCGCACAAGGAAACCGCAAAGGTGCCATCGAGGCGGTCGGAAAGATCATCAAGGGGAATGCGCGCGCAGAAGCCGGCATGGCAGAACTCTCGACAATGAGCGAGATCCTGGCTGGGGCGGGATACGGTATCGACCGTGCGGCATTCGACCCTTCAGTCGTGCGTGGCCTCGACTACTACACGGGCCCCGTATTCGAAGCCGAGCTCACATTTGAAGTCAAAGGCGACAACGGTGAGCCGGTGCGTTTCGGCTCGGTCGGCGGTGGCGGGCGCTACGACGATCTTGTTGCGCGCTTCACGGGCGAAAAGGTTCCAGCAACCGGCTTCTCGATCGGAGTTTCGCGCCTGCAAGCGGCCCTTTCGGCGCTTGGCCGCCAGACGGCCACCCCCACGCTCGGGCCGGTCGTCGTGCTCGTCATGGATAAAGCAGAGCTTTCTCAATACCAGAGACTGACGCAGACGCTTCGCAACGCCGGCATCCGTGCCGAGATGTATCTGGGCTCATCCGGGATGAAGGCGCAAATGAAGTACGCCGACAAGCGCGGCTCGCCGCTTGCCGTCATTCAAGGCTCCGACGAACGTGCCAAGGGCGAGGTGACATTGAAAGATCTCATCGAGGGCGCGAAAGCTGCCTCGGCCATCAAAGACAACAAGGAATGGAAGGAATCGCGGCCGGCGCAAATCGCCGTCAAGGAATGCGATCTCGTTGCCGAAGTGAGGAAGATTCTCGGGCGGCACTCCCCATGAGATGACGACCTCTGCAACGCTTGAGACAGACGATCTTCCACCAAAGGAAACGCAATGGCCGCCGAGACGGCAAGACAATTCGAAGCCCTTGAACGGCAGGCGCAGACGCTGATGTCGGCATTCGTTGCGGCAGGCTACGAAGCCGTGGCACCTGCCATCATCCAGCCTGCCGGTGTGTTCCTCGACGTTGTCGGCGAAGCCCTGCGCGCGCGCACCTACGTGTTTAATGACCCCGATGGTCACGAGCTTTGCCTGCGCCCGGACCTCACGGTGCCGACCTGCCGGCTTTTCCTGGAGCGTGGCGCCAAGACAGGTACAACAGCCAAATACTGCTACAACGGCGCCGCCTTCCGCTTCCAGCCGGCGAGCGCCTCGGCGACGCATCCGCGGGAGTTCCGACAGGCCGGTATCGAGAACTTCGGCAACGTGCACCGGGCGGAAGCCGACGCAGAGACCGTTCGTATCATTGTATCGGCCTTGAAGGCCGCCGGATTGAAGAATGCAGTGCTGCGCTTCGGTGATCTCGGACTGATGCAAGCAATTCTCGAAGCGAGCGGCCTGCCCGAAGGGCAAATCCGAAGGCTCTGGCGTGCGTTCCGCAGACCCGGCACGTTCCGGGACGAGTTGGACCGCTTGTCGCGCGGAGAAGCAGCCACGACGACATTGCCGGCCGAGCTGCGGCTCCTTATCAAGGGCACACCGGGCGAGGCCGAGCGCTCTCTCGCGCAATATCTCGAGGCGCAGGCCATCGAGGCGGTTGGCGCACGGGCACTCTCGGAGATCATCGACACTCTCAAAAGCCGGCAGAACGATGCCGCGGCCCCTCCGCTCAAACCAGCCATTGCGGATTTGCTGAACCGCTATGCTAACTTGGCAATCCCTCTGCGCGATGCCAAGGATCAGCTGGCAAGCCTCTCCCGCGCGGCGGGGCTCGATATTTCGCGCGCGCTCGACACATTCGCAGAGCGCTTGCGTCTCCTCACGATGGCTGGCGTCGACGTTTCAATGGCCCGATATTCCACAGCGATCGGCCGCTCGCTCGAGTACTACACGGGCTTCGTCTTCGATCTCGTTTTGCCCGAGCTCGGCACGGACAGTCCCATTGCCGCCGGCGGACGCTATGACGGCCTCATGAAAGCAATCGGCGCAGGAGGCGACATTCCCGCCGTGGGTGCCGCAATCCACACCGAGCGGCTTCTCGCGGCAGCCGGAGGGGAACGGCCATGAGCGAACGATTGGTGCTCGCTGTCCCTTCCAAGGGCAGGCTCATGGAGCAAACGGCGGAATTCTTCGCAAGGGCAGGTCTTACGGTTCGCAAAGCCGGGCACGAGCGCGGCTACCGCGGCGAGATTGCCGAGCTTCCCGACGTCGACGTCGCATTTGTTTCATCTTCGGAAATCGCCTCATACCTGAAATCGGGCCGGGCCCACATGGGGATCACCGGTGAGGACCTGGTGCGCGAGCAGATTTCGGATGCAGCAGTCCGCATCGAATTTCTAAAGCCTCTGGGCTTCGGCTTTGCCGACGTCGTGGTTGCGGTTCCGAATTACTGGCTCGACGTGCGCACAATGGCCGATCTCGACGACATCTCGGCAGGCTTCCGGCGCGTTCACGAGCGGTCTTTGCGCGTTGCAACCAAATACATGAACATGACGCGCCGTTTTTTCGCAGAGAAACACGTCTCGGACTATCGCATCGTCGAGAGCCTCGGGGCCACCGAAGGCACGCCTGCCGCCGGCACCGCCGACCTAATCGTCGACATCACGACCACGGGCGAAACACTCCGGGCAAACGGACTGCGAATCCTGGAGGACGGCATCATTCTCAAGTCGCAGGCAAACCTGATGTCCTCCAACGCGGCAGCGTGGTCAGACACTGAGATCGACATCAAGCAGCGGATCCTATCCAAGATCGGCGTTTGAGCCGCACTTTCTGACGTCAAATCAAATGCTTGGGTCGGCTGGTCCGGCCCTGCTCGGGATCCACTTTGGTTGTATGAGGCGCCATTTGCCTTGACAGAGTCCCAATTTTGCCACACAAACAAAACGATCATTCGTTTTATTTTCTTTGAACAGCACTGGACCCCCGGCTGAACCCGTCGCTGAGCCTTCGACCAACCTGAAGCAAGAACCGATGCCCAAATTGAAACCCGATACCCAGCGCGCCCGGCGCGAGCACATTCTGGACGCTGCGGAACGCTGCTTCGCGCGTGCTGGCTTTCACGCCACAACCATGCAGGACATCTGCAAGGAAGCCGCCGTCAGCCCCGGCGCGCTTTACGTCTACTTCGCCTCCAAAGAGGAATTGATTGCGGGAATCTGCGAGCGCAATCGCACCGAGTTTCAGGCCCGCTTCAGCGAAACTGCGACAGCTCCCGATTTCCTCTCCGCGCTCAACGAGCTTGC
>CAZSNH010000063.1:0-6540 GCA_964607855.1 uncultured Hyphomicrobium sp.
TGCCCCGCCGTGGGAATCCCCAAACCGACTCCGTGAGGTCAGAAAATGCTCTAGGGCTCGTTGCGTGAGAAGCAGCAGGGCCTATTCGGGCGGCTTGCGGCCAGCGAGCCACTTCTTGAGGTTTTCGGCAAGTGCCGATTGGCGTTTTCCGGCGCGTTCACCGGAGGGATGGGGTGCAGCTTTCGCTACCTGCTTGGCATGAGGGGCTTTAGGCTCGTTCGCCGGCTTGAGTTCAGGTTCATGGCTCGAAGCGGTCCGTTTGGCGACATCCGTCATGAAGCGTGCCGCGTCACCTTTAGCAAGCCGGCCGGCCGACTTGGCGATGGCGTCGAGAAGTGGCTCGAGCCATGCGGCATCGGCTTTGGTGAAATCGGAAAGAACCCACCGAACGACCAGTTCCTTGGCGCGCGGATGTCCGACGCCTATGCGCACCCGCATATAATCGTTGCCGATATGGGCGGAGATGGAGCGCAGTCCGTTATGCCCAGCATTGCCGCCGCCGGTTTTGACTTTGAGTTTGGCGGGTGCGAGATCGATCTCGTCGTAGAACACGACGATGTCATCTTCAGCTATTTTGAGGAAATGCGCAGCCTCCTGCACCGCCCGGCCGCTTTCGTTCATGAAAGTCTGCGGCTTTAGAAGAAGGACGCGTTCGCCTGCGATTTCGCCATCGGCGACAAGCGCCGAAAACTTCTTCTTCCACGGACCGAAACCGTGCGCGGCGTGAATTCTGTCGATGGCCATGAAGCCGACGTTGTGCCGGTGGTTGGCGTACTCCGGGCCGGGATTACCCAAACCTGCGAAGAGCTTCATGGCTGGCACCCGCAGTCATGAGGGCCGGCACACTTTTTAATGTGTGCCGGCGCCCAATCTTACTTCTTGCCTGCAGCGGGCTTCGCGGCAGGAGCGGCGGCCTTGCCTGGGGCTGCCGGGGCAGCAGCTGCTGCCTTGCCCGCTGCAGCGGCCGGGGTGGCGGCCTTGGCGTCGCCAGCTGCCGGCGCAGCGCCGGGAGCGGCGGCACCTTCCGCGGTTGCCGCGGCGGCTGCGGTGGGCGCCACCTCTTCCTCTTTGACGGCGCCTGCAATAGTGGCAACCGTAAAGTCGCGGCCTTGAATGACGGTTTTCACACCCTCAGGGAGCTTGATGGCCGAGATGTGGATCGACCGGCCGATCTCGAGGCCTTCGAGGTTTGCTTCGAAGTGGCGCGGGATCTTGTCGTAGGGGCAGTAGACCTCGATGTCGTGGCGCACGATGTTCAACACGCCGCCGCGCTTGAGGCCCGGTGAGAGCCCTTCATTGACGAAGCGAACAGGGATGGCGACCTTGATGATGCCGTCCTTGCCGATGCGCTGGAAGTCAACGTGAAGGGGGAGATCCTTCACGGGATCAACTTGGACTTCGCGGGGGATGACTTTCGATTTTTTGCCGTCGACATTGATTTCAAAAACCGTCGACGTGAAGTGGCCCTTGAGGACCTGCTTCCAAAGCTCGTTGTAGTCGAGGTTGATCGTTTCGGCAGGTTTGGCGTCGCCGTAAATGACGGCGGGAACTTTTTGATCACGACGGCTCTGACGTGCGGCCCCCTTGCCTGCACGCGGGCGCGCCGTGGCCTTGAGTTCAATGATCTCGGCCATGGCTTTTCTCCGATAAAATAGGGCCTTAGAGAGGCCCAATTGGCCGCGGAAGGCCTCCAAGGGTGCCGCGCGGCGTCTCATGCGACTGCTTGAGATGGGGGGCTTATACGGGGCGGGGGTGCGAAATGCAACGGTGGCACGGCGCCGCCTGGGACGGGGCGACGTTGGGGACATGCAACCCGGCCGTCAGCCGCTTCGGTGGTAGGGGTGGCGGGCGAGGATCGTGGCGGCGCGGTAGAGTTGCTCGACGAGGATTACGCGAGTTAGGCCGTGGGGCATGGTCATGAGACCAAGAGAGAGCTTGAGCTTTGCTCCGGCAAGTGCCGCCTCCCCATGACCGTCCGGGCCACCGATGAGGAACGAAAGTACCTTGGTGCCACCGTCGCGCTCGGCGGCGATCCACTTTGCGAAGGCTTCACTCGAAAGCTGTTTGCCTTTCTCATCAAGAACAACGCGGATCGGGGCATCTTGGGTCGCCTCGATCAGTTTTTTCGCTTCATCGGACCTTCGCAAGGCTGCACTCGCCGCCCGGCTCTCGGGAAACTCGACAATGCGGATTGGGCCGAGACTGAGCCCGCGCCCCATATCGTCGAAGCGCTTTACATAGCGGTCCACGAGATCGCTCTCACCGCCGTCCTTGAGACGGCCTATCGCGGCAACGACAAGGCGCATCAGAGCGCGCCGATTTGCGAGGTCATCAGTTTGGACCCGTCTTTCGCATTTAATGCGAGGTTTGCTCGTCGGGACGCTCGACCGACCACATCCTCTCGAGATTGTAGAATTCGCGAACCTCGGGCCGGAACACGTGCACGATGATGTCGCCGGTGTCCACGAGTACCCAATCGCAGGCCTCCAGGCCTTCGACGCGCACCTGGGGCTCGCCGACGTCCTTGATCTTTTTGCGCAACTGGTCGGCAATCGCGCCGACATGGCGGTCGGTACGTCCGGTGGCAATCACCATGAAATCGCCGATCGATGATTTTCCTTTGAGGTCGATCGTGACAATGTTCTCGGCTTTGGCCTCGTCGAGCCAGTGGATGATATCCTTGACCAGTTGAGATGAGTTGCGCCCGTCAGGCACAAACTCACGGTGAGGCGCGCTCTTCTGAGCACCCTCGCGAGCGGTTCGCATTGTTTGGTGAATGTCCTTTCTCCATAAACCCTGTTTTGGCTGTTCTCCAGCCGGCCCGGCCTCGGCCGTTGAGACGGCAATCGTGGCCCGGTTTCCCCTGACGGGGTGAAGATAATCCCTGGTGCGCTCGCCCATCAACCCCTCACCCGTTTTCGAGATTTGCATGCACCTTTGGGGCTGGTGCTCAACGCGTTGTTTTATCTATTCTTTTCTCGTTCGGATCGCAGTGTGGTCGAGGACGTGGAATTCAGTCGAGACGTGAGAAATACCCAGGCGGGGCATTTCAATCCGACGATGCAGGGGGCCTTCCTTTCCGGCCGCCTCCGTCGCAAGAGTGCGTGCGAGGCCTTCGAGGCGAGCGCCTTGAGCCGCCATCCGGGTCGGTCCGCAATCGCGATCGGCATCAAAGCGGCAATGGCGCGCCAATCCTGCCAGCGATGGAAGCTTGCGAGACTGTCCGCCCCCATGATCCAGACGAAGTTTGTTGTCGGATATCGGGTGGCGAGGAAGCCCGCCGTCACCGCGGTATAGGGGCTACCCAATTCGTTCTCGAAACCGGTGATTTTCATTCTGGGACCTCGGGCGAGGGCGCGGCAGAGTGCCATGCGCTCGGCCTGTGGGGGCAGGCCGTCGTGTGGTTTCAGCGGATTGCCCGGTGTCACGACCCACCAGATCTGATCGAGCCAAAGCCGTCTGAGCGCCGTTTCGGCGACGATAAGGTGCCCCTTGTGGGGAGGGTTGAACGATCCGCCCATGATGCCGATGCGCAGTCCCGGAGCGAGGAGTGGCGTTCGCACCTTTAAAGATCCGAAGGTGTGGGCTTTGCTCTTGAGGGCCAAAGGGGTTCCTGAACCGGAGAATTGAAGCACCCACTATAGCGAAACCACTCTGTACCACGAAAGGCCGTCATGAAACGTGGTGAGCGCCTCAGCTCTTGCCTGAAGGCTGAACTCGTATACTCGTAACTGGATACGCAGAACGGTCCAAGTCCGACCGACATTGGGAGGTGCTCCATGAGCAAGATTTACGGCGAAAGCCATCGTGCTCTGCAGGATCAATTCGATACCCGCAGACTCGCGGATCGGATCGAGGATATCATCGTCAAGACCGAAATCGGGGATGAGGACAGGGCCTTTATCGAATCTCGCGACATGTTCTTCCTCTCCACCATCGATCATCAGGGACGGCCCACCGTCTCTTATAAAGGGGGAACGCCCGGTTTCGTGCGTGTGCTCGATCCGACGACGATTGCGTTTCCGAGCTACGACGGCAACGGCATGTATCTCTCGATGGGAAACATTACGCAAAACCCAGAGATAGGCATTCTCTTTATCGACTTCGAGCGGCCGTTCCGTATGCGCTTCCAGGGCCGGGCGGCCGTATCGCGAGATCCCAAGGCCCTCGCGCACTTCAAGGAGGCGGAGCTTGCCGTCATCGTGAAGGTGTCGCAGCTCTGGATGAATTGCCCGCGTTACATTCACCGGATGCAGAAGATCACGCCCTCAAAATATGCGCCGCGCGAGAATGTTGAGACTCCGTTCTGCGAATGGAAGCGCATCGACATCCTGCAAGACGTGCTTCGCCCCCACGAAGTGACAACGGCAGCTAAGATGGGCACCATCACCATCGAGGACTGGCTCGGCAAAGTTGTCTCCGGCGACGAGAAGATCTGAAAATCCTCATACGTTGAAACGGTCGCGCAGCGCATAGACCGCATATGCTGTTCGGACCAGCGTCCTCAAGAGGTGCGCTGAGGGCGGCAGCTTTCCGGGCAAACCACGAAGCAGCGCCGGCACGTCATCTTCCGACTTCTTGCCGGCGAGGAGATCGGCAATGAGCGCGCCCGCCCATGTCATCGTCGCGATGCCCGAGCCCTGACAACCGAAGGCAAAACCGATGTTGGGATCGCCCGGCAATAGCCCGATGCTGGCCGTCCGCCGCCGCGTGAGACAGACGAGACCGCGCCAGCTATATGCAATGCGCGCATCGTCGAAACCGGGCAGGATCCTCTTGAGACGTAGCAGCGCTGCCTGTGTTTGGTGCGCAGCGGCTTCCGGCGTACCGTTCGTATCACCGCGTCCCCCGAACAGGATGCGTCCGTCGGGGAGCCGCCGGTAGTACGAGAGAACGTGGCGCGTATTGTAAATGGGGTTGGTCGAGCGAAATCCGCGCGCATCGAGATCGGAGGCGCTGTAAGGCTCCGTAACCAGAATGCTCGAGATCACCGGGAGTGCGTGGAATTCGAGGGCCGGATGCAATGTGTTCGGCGTGTAGCCATTCGTCGCAATCAAGATCTTCCTGGCGTAAACGGTCACGGAGCAGCTCGTTTCCAGTCGATAGTTCGCACCGTCTTTGCGGATTGATAGGATCTCGACGCCGGGGTGGATCTTGGCACCCGCTTTTGCTGCGCTTCCGGCAAGCGTGCGCACGTATTTCAGGGGGTTGATGCCGAAGCCAGGTTTGAGCGCGAGTGCTCCGTAGGATTCGGGGCCGCCATGTATCTCAGCGCGAAAGCGGCCGGGCTCTATATACTCGGCGCTCACGCCGAAGCGATCACGGAGGATCTCGGCTTCCTTCAAAAGGTTTTGCATTTTCCGCGGGTGGTGGGCGACGCAGAGATTTCCATTTCCGGTGAGGTCGCAGGCGTTTTCCCCTTTCACGACAATTGACTTCATCAGTTCCACAGCTTCGATTTGACTGGTCCAGTACCGGCGCGTCTCGTCCTCGCCGACGGTTCTGACCATGTCGAACGGGCCGAGATGCGCCCCACCCATGGAGACAAATCCGCCGTTCATACCGGAAGCCCCCCAGCCGATACATGCGCCAGCCTCGAAAACACGGGTCTCGAGGTGATGCTCTCTTGCGAGGCAGCGGGCCGCCGAAAGGCCCGTGTACCCGCCTCCGATAACAGCGACGTCACAGGCGACATCGGAAGTCAGGGGCCGATCGGCTGCCTCAGTCGCGGGGCCTGCACTTGCCGACCAATAGTGAGAGGGCGTGCGCTGGAACGCATAGATGTCGGTGTCATAGATGCGATATCGTTTTGGCTGCGCTTGCACACAAACCTCAACCTTGCCCGGGCCAGGCTTCGCCGTCGGAATAGGGGAACCAGCCCTGCTGCTCGCGGATTTCGGGATCGATCAGCACCATCTTCGTGTGCCGGAACTGGTCCAAGCCCTCGATGCCGAGTTCGCGCCCGTGACCCGAAAGCTTGCGACCGCCGAAGGGAACGGCATCGTTATCAAGAAGGGGCACGTTGACCCACACCATTCCGGACTGGATCTCGTTCACCGCCCGCATCGCTTCCGAGAGATCCTTGGTGTATATGTTGGCGCCCAGTCCGAAGCGCGAGCGGTTCGCAAGCTCGATCGCCTCGTTGAGGTTTCCAACTTTGACGATGGGTGCCACGGGTCCGAAGCTTTCATCGTTCACGATGTCCATTTCGGGTGTCACGCCGGAAAGCACGGTCGCGTCCGTGAACCAGCCCTGGTTGAGGCCCGTGGGCCTTCCGCCTCCGCAAACGACTTTTGCCCCCTGCTGGATGGCGCGAGCGAGAATGGCTTCGTATCGGTCGCGCTCGCGAGCCGAGACCATGGGTCCCATGTCGACTTTGCCGAGCCCATTGCCGATGCGCAGCGCCCGCGCCTCGCCAGCAAGCCTTTCGACAAAGGCGTCGTGGACTGCTTCATGGACGAAGATGCGTTCGGCAGAGGTGCACACTTGTCCGGCGTTGAGGAAAGCGGCAAATGCGACACCGCGCGAGGCGATGTCGAT
>CAZSNH010000063.1:6550-10371 GCA_964607855.1 uncultured Hyphomicrobium sp.
AGCCGAAGGCATGACGATGAAGGGGTCGTGTCCGGAGGCTTCGATGAGCGCGGGCTTGAAGGTTTTCGCGCAAGTCTGAGACACGATCTGCGCCGTTTTGAGGCTGCCCGTAAAGGCGACGCCGTGAATATTCTCATGCTCGACGAGGCGAGCTCCTGCCGCGCCCTTGCCTGTGATGCATTGCACAAGCCCTGCCGGCAGGGGGGCGAAAGCTTCCATGAGAAGGAGCGTCGACAGGGACGTGTAATCTGAGGGCTTTATGATTACTGCGTTGCCGGCACCCACAGCTGCTGCCACCTCCCAGAAGAGGAGCAGGTAGGGATAATTGAAGGGAATGATGGCGGCGACGTTGCCGAGTGGCTCTTTCATGGTGAGATGGAGTTGGCCCGGCGCCGATGGTCCATGTACGCGCCCGCCCTCTTGGCGGGATACTTCGGCGTAGTAACTCATGGCGGAAGCGCACCAGCCGATCTCGTCCATGGCCTCCTTGTAGGTCTTGCCTTGCTCGCGCGTGAGGCTTTCGGCGAGTGCAGCGTTCATGCGTTTTGTCGCTTGGGTCACCTCGTGCATGATGTCGGCGCGTTCGGCTCCTGAGCGTGCCCACCAGTCCTTTTGCGCTTTCATCGCGATCTCGATGGCGGCTTCGATTTCGCGTGGAGTGGCTTCCGCCACTTCGCCGATCTGCTCCTCGGTTGCCGGATTGATGACGGGGAAAGCCTCCCCCATGCTGGTTACGTATTGGCCATCGAGCCAAAGCTTGCGCGAAAGGGCCTTGTGTTTGGCGACGACGTCCATGAACTGCTCTCCCCTGTGGCCTGCGGTGCAATCCCATAGCGCAGAACGCTGCCGGGCGGCAGGGGGAAGGAGAGGGCTTAGGCGGGCCGGGTCTGGCCGCTGCCGCGGATCTGATATTTGAAGCTCGTGAGCTGCTCGACGCCGACCGGACCGCGGGCATGAAGCTTGCCTGTCGCAATGCCGATCTCGGCACCGAAGCCAAACTCGCCCCCGTCAGCGAACTGGGTCGAGGCATTGTGAAGCACGATGGCGCTGTCGACGCGGCTGAGGAAGCGTTCGGCGGCCCCCCTGTTTGCGGTGATGATGGCATCCGTATGCTGCGAGCCGTAACGGGCGATGTGCGCAATGGCCCCATCGACACCGTCTACGCTCTTGACGGCGATGATCGCGTCCAGAAATTCCTTGCCGTAATCGCTGGGCGCAGCGGCCTTGACGCGTGCATCGGCTTTTTGGGCGGTTTCGTCGCCACGCACCTCGCAGCCTGCATCCAGAAGAGCTTTGACGAGCGCCGGCATGAAGTTCGCTGCTGCGGACTTATCGACAAGCAGGCATTCCGTTGCGCCACAAACGCCCGTGCGCCGCATCTTGGCATTGAGGACGACCTCCTTGGCCATGGCGAGATCGGCGTCCTTGTCGACGTAGGTATGACAAATGCCTTCGAGGTGGGCGAACACCGGCACTCTGGCTTCGCTCTGCACACGCTCAACAAGGCTCTTTCCCCCACGCGGAACGATAACGTCTATGGCTCCGTTGAGGCCCTTCAGCATTTCGCCGACGGCTTCGCGGTCGGTGGTCGGGACGAGTTGAATGGCGCCAACAGGAAGCCCCGCCGCCTTCAATCCATCGACGAGACAGGCATGGATCGCCTGGCTCGAGTGATGACTTTCCGAGCCGCTGCGCAGAATGGCAGCGTTCCCCGATTTCAGCGAAAGACCGCCGGCATCCGCCGTCACGTTGGGCCGGCTCTCATAGATGATGCCGATGACGCCGATGGGGACCCGCACGCGCGCGATCTTCATTCCGTTGGGGCGCGTCCACTCGGAAAGAACCGTACCGACGGGATCAGGCAGCCTCGCGATATCATCGAGTCCCTGAGCGATTCCTTCGATCCGCTTCGCATCTAGGAGCAGACGATCGACGAAGGAAGCTGGCCGGCCGGCCGCCTTCGCAGCGGTCATGTCTTTTGCATTGGCCTCGAGGATGTCCTTCGTGTTTGTGCGAATGGCGTTGGCGGCAGCAGTAAGCGCCTTGTTCTGTGTGTCGGTGGAAGCAAGTGCGAGCTCACGGGCAGCCTCGCGCGCCGCCTTGCCGATCACTGACATGAGTTCAGCCGTCGAGCGGCCGCTTTTTTCCGGTTTGTTCATCGGCGCTATTTCCTGTTTAACGCCATGTCGTCACGATGCACGAGCTCAGGGCCGCCTTCGTACCCCAGAATCGCGGAAATCTCTCCTGACTTCTTGCCGAGAATACGCTCGGCCTCGGCGCGTGAATAGGCCGCGAGACCGCGACCGAGCTCGCGTCCGTCGGCGGCACGAATGATGATGGCATCACCACGCCCGAAGTTGCCATCGAGCTTCTTGACCCCGGCGGGCAGCAGGCTCTTGCCGGAGTGCAGGGCCTTCTCCGCGCCGGCATCGATATGAAGGGTCCCCTTGGGTTCAAGCTGGCCAGCGATCCAGCGCTTTTTCGCGGTCACCGGGTCTGATTTGGCGAGGAACCATGTGACACGCGAGCCTCGGGCGATGGCACTCAGCGGATGCATTACCTTGCCGGTTGCGATCACCATGTTGGTTCCGGCGCCAAGCGCGATCTTGCCGGCTTCGATCTTGGTTTTCATGCCGCCCTTCGAGAGCTCGGTGCCGGCGTCTCCCGCCATAGCCTCGATCTCGGCCGTAATTTCGGTGACGATCGGAATGTGCTTTGCCTCGGGGTCCTCTGAAGGCGGCGCCGTGTAAAGGCCGTCGATATCGGAAAGGAGTACGAGGCAATCGGCGGACACCATCGAGGCAACACGCGCCGAAAGGCGGTCATTGTCGCCATATTTGATTTCAGCCGTCGCGACCGTGTCGTTTTCATTGACGACCGGAATGGCCTTCAAGCGGATCAGAGTTTCGATGGTGTGACGTGCATTGAGGTAGCGCTGGCGCTCTTCGGTATCGCCAAGGGTGAGAAGGATCTGAGCCACGGTAAGGCCGTGGCGGGCCGCTTCGTTTTGGTAAGCATGTGCGAGGCCGATCTGGCCGACGGCCGCGGCCGCTTGCGATTGCTCGAGTTCTAAGGTTCCCTTGGGCAGGCCGAGCTTGCCCCGGCCCAACGCGATCGAGCCGGACGAGACGAGCACCACCTCCTTGCCTGCCTTCGCGAGTTCCGCCACGTCATCCATGAGGGACGACAGCCAGTCAGCCTTGAGTTTTCCGGTTGCGCGGTCGGCAAGCAAGGCCGACCCAATCTTGACGACGATGCGCTTCGACCGGGTCCAGGCAGGATTGACGGCATGAGTGGCTGCGGCAGGGTTCATGGGAACGTCGGGGGCTCAGTTTCGGCCAGCCAGATAGCAGACTTTGCGCGCGGAGGAGTAAAAAATGCGCGCCCGGGCGAGGCCATTCTCAAAAAATCGGTGACAGGTTTCGAAAGTGCTCAGGCCTTGCGATTGCGCCACCACGCCGCGATCTTCTGCCGAAAAAGCCGCACGCGCGGGATGTCGTAGGAGAGAATGAGAATGCCGAGCGGGATCATCCAGAACCCCAAGAAGGGCAGAAAGCCCACCAAGCCGCCGCAAATGAGAAGAATACCGATCAGGATCCGCGCCGGGGCATAGTCGGGGAGTGAGTAGCTATAGGATCCGATCTTGATCGTTCGCGGCATGGCGCACTCCAATGAAGTCTCTTTGGATTATCAAGCCGGAAGCGGCCCATTTCAAGGCTGCCAAGCCTTTCGCATTTCATTCCCTTCGGTGTTGTTCCTGGCTCCAGACCGGCTCACCTCCTTAGCAATCGCAAAGAGTGCCTCTTTCATACCGAGGCCCG
>CAZSNH010000064.1:0-10358 GCA_964607855.1 uncultured Hyphomicrobium sp.
GGGCCCGAGAAGCTTGCGGAAGCAACAGCGGATGCCGGAATGCTCTTCAAAATGGGAGCGATCGATTTCGCGGGCGGGACCGTCGTCCATATCAACGCCGGTATCGCTGGACTTGTTGGTGCGCTCATAATCGGCAAGCGTGTGGGCTTCGGTCGTGAAGCCATGCCTCCACACTCGCTCACCATGACCATGATCGGCGCTGCTCTGCTGTGGGTCGGCTGGTTCGGCTTCAACTGCGGTTCGAATCTGGAAGCGAGCGGTACTGCTCTTCTCGCCATGATGAACACCTTTGGCGCTACCGCTGCGGCCGGCCTCTCGTGGATCGTGGTTGAGTGGCTGGTAAAGGGTAAGCCTTCGCTCCTCGGCCTCGCTTCGGGCGTGGTCGCGGGCCTCGTTGCCGTTACTCCGGCTTCGGGCTTCGCAGGGCCCATGGGTGCCATCGTCCTCGGCCTCATCGCCGGCGCGGTGTGCTTCATTTTCTGTACGAGCGTGAAAAATGCCATCGGTTACGATGACAGCCTCGATGTGTTCGGCGTGCATTGCATCGGTGGCATTGTGGGTGCTCTCGCGACCGGCATACTGGTTAGCCCCGACCTCGGCGGCACAGGCATTGCCGACTACACGTCAAAGCCCGGCGAGCTCGTTGCCGGAGCCTACGATATGGCCGCCCAGGTGACCGCGCAGGCGAAGGCGGTCGCGACGACGCTCGTGTGGTCCGGCGGTGTCTCCGCAGTGCTCTACCTCCTGATCGGCATTGTCTTTGGTCTGCGACCCGAGACGGATCGCGAGCGCGAGGGTCTCGACATCACCGATCACGGCGAGCGGGCCTACAACTACTAATTTGGCGCGAGCAGGCGTGGCCGGCGTTCTCCTCCTCCAGCGCCGGCCACCCGCAGAACATTTCGCCTCCCGAGCGCGGCTTCCCCTAGATCCGTGCTCACACCTGGCCCGGAGCCCGGATGGTTCCGGGCCTTTTTTCATTGCGTCTGTAATGAACCCTTATCGCCAAAATTATGGGCTGGTCTTGAGAACGGTGCTTGGTGTCAATCGTGGCAGAAGCTTCAGGAGATCGGAGCGTTTCAAGGCCACGCAGCCTGCCGTAGGCGCATAGCCTTGGCCCGTCAGATGTATGAAGATGGCACTTCCCAAGCCTTGGACGCGCGGATAGCGATTGTGATCGAGAACGATCACGACGTCGTAGAGATGGTCCTGCCGCCACATGCGCTCCGCACTGGCTGCATAGGGATGGAGGACGAAGCGATTGTAGTTCCGGTCGCCAGCGGAATCACACCAGCCGTCGTCCGGTCCGAGGCGGCGCAATGGAAGCCCGGTCCTCGGGTGCTTCCCCCGGTCGGCACGGTAATAGGCTTCGACGAGACGGAACGTCCCTCTCGGCGTGGCGCCGTCGCCTTCACGTTTTTGTGCGCGTATTCCACTGCGACCGATCGCACACGGCAGCCGAAGCGGCCCAAATTCGAGCAAGCCTTTGGTCGCCGATTGAGAGAGTATCCGCAGAACCAGTTGACGCCCCGGGGTTCTTTTCTTCATTGTAGCGCCCGTTTTCTCAATTCGGCTTTAACCCTTGCCATCGCGGCAGTTTACGCTACATGCCACGATAGCAGGAGCATGAAAAAGAAGACCGAATAAGTTCGGATTAACCGGAGCTTACAAACGATGAGCACGGCACGCAGGATCCTTCTCGTCGACGACGACGAGGATCTCCGTGGTTCACTCAAGGACCAGCTGGCCCTTCACGATGAGTTCGATGTTGCGGAAGCAAATACCGCAGCCAGGGGCGTTGAGCAGACCAAGGCTATCAATCCAGATCTCCTCGTATTCGACGTCGGCCTGCCTGACATGGACGGGCGTGAGGCCGTGAAACTTCTGCGCAAGTCGGGCTTCAAGAATCCGATCATCATGCTGACTGGAAATGTGAGCGATGCGGATCAGATCCTTGGCCTCGACGCAGGTGCCAACGACTACATTACAAAGCCCTTCAAATTTGCGGTTCTGCTTGCTCGCATTCGCGCCCAACTCCGCCAGCACGCACAAAGCGAGGATGCCGTTTTCGCAATCGGACCCTATACGTTCAAGCCGGCCGCCAAACTCCTCGTGGACGAAAAGGGCACCAAAATCAGGCTCACCGAAAAGGAGACCTCTATCCTCAAGTATCTCTACCGCTCGGGCGATAAGGTCGTCACACGCGAAACACTGCTGCACGAGGTTTGGGGCTACAACGCCGGTGTGACGACTCACACGCTCGAAACGCACATTTATCGCTTGCGGCAGAAAATCGAGAAGGATCCCTCAAATTCCGAGATCCTGGTCACCGAGACGGGCGGCTACAGACTCGTGCCGTAGATCACGCTCAGCTCCTTCCTCCTGCTATCCCCACTCCACCCACAGGCCCCTGGACCCGAGTTAGCGAATCAGGCGAGCTAGGCTGGCGTGATCAACACGTTGCTGAGCAGGGAACAGGGTTCATGGCAATCGATTTTCTCGTGCGGCCGCTGCTACAGGTGCCGATTTTCAGAAGCCTGAAGCCGCTGCAACTGACGGAAATCGCCAACCGCGCCGACCACATCGTCTTTCAACCCGGGGCCTATATCGTGCGGAGTGGTGAAGCCGCGGACGCCGCCATTCTTGTCGTCTCGGGCGATGCTATGCGTGTCGAGGGCCTTGAGCGCGGCGAACCGGCCACGAGCGTTCTGCCCGGTTCGCTGCTTGCCGAGATGGCGATGCTTATCGAAACCGAACACAGCGCAACGGTACTCGCGCGCACTGCTGTCAGCGCGCTGCGCATTTCGCGCAGCGCTATGCTCCGTCAGATGGCGGAGGATCGCGATCTCGCCCACCATTTCATAAATTATATTTCGGGCAGGCTTTCGCGCCTTGCTGCAGAGCTTCGCCAGATCGACAGCCTACTTGCCGGCCCGGCAAATGCCATGCCAATCACAAGTTGGCCGGCTCAGAGCATGCCGTATCATTTGGCGCCAGGCTCTTACCACTGAGAAGAACCTTCCACTCTGATGAACATCCCCGAAAACAGAAAGCGCCCAACCCCGGGGGGCGGGGCTGGGCGCGTAGCGCTCTCGCGCGTGGCACCGGGAGGGAAGCCGGCGCCTCAGGCAACGTCCTCGGTTAGACGGGGGGAGCTACCGATAGTATGCGACGTTGCCTGTCTGGGAATCAGTTAAGCGCAATAAAGCCTTTTTCAACAGGGGGGCTCCGCTATTATCACGGAAAGTTTACCGCCTGCGCCACCGTTATCCCCAAGTTGTGACTTGCCGAGGTACCGGCATGCAACAAGCGATTCGCGTTGACCTGCCAACCTGAGTCTCCGAATTCTCTCATAAATCAGTGTGTTAGAGCTTAGGGATCCTTCTTCATGAATTCTACGGGTTTTATCTCAAACAAACCCGCATCAATCTCCGCACCCTTGGAAAGGTCGGCAACCTGAACCCGAGTTGCCAGTCCCTGTGCGTCAACGGTTTCCCACTCCTTGAGTTCGAGCTGAGGTTGCTTAGCCAAGAAGAGCTTGATCCGGCCAGGGGTGTCGGGGCTCTTGTCCTGAAGTCCGAGAACAATGAGGTCGTCGGCTTCCTGGATCTCGATGATGCGAGCGTCCCTGACGAGATCGACATCTTTCCTGAGGAGCATACGAAACGGCGTGTCGTCGATTGCGATGCGATCCTCATTCAGAAGGTCGAGATCTTGAATCGCCAAGTATTGTCCGTCTGAGATAATCACCTGCTTAGAAGGTGAAGAATAGTCGAAGCGAAATTTTCCGGGCCGCTGCATGAAGAACTTGCCCTTCATCTTCTTCTGGTCGGCGCCGATCTGCACGAACGTGCCCTTGAGCGTCGAAAGCGCATTAAAATAATCGCCGACTTTCTTGATCGCCTCGGACTGCTTCGGATCTAGCGTAATGCCCGTTGCACCTTCGGGCGAGACTTCGGTCACAAAGCCTTCAGCACCGACTGTGCTGCTATTTGGTTTGACAGCTGCTGCTGGCGTGGCTTGGGCCGGCGCGGCAGGCTTCTCAGCCTCTCCGGCATTAGCCCTGTTCGTCGCAAGCCCCGCGCCACAAAGGCAAACCGTGACCAGCGCGTAGATCAACGAGTATTTCATAAAACTCCTTAGCCCCCGTGACGTCCCCAATCAGCCGCCCCCCAAATCTCTTGAAAATTGCGACCAGATATTGGCGGCAGCAACGGCAAATAACGGGCTCATTCCTAACGTAAAGGAAGGCATGACGGCAGATGGCAGATTGGACCGCCAGCAACCCTATCGCTTGCGCGAGGTGTCACGGTGGTAGATTGGTGCTAAGTCCATGACGGCAAGCCCAATATCGGCATCGGCTCAGTCCGTTTCTTCGCCGGCTGATGGTCCTGACAGAATTTCCCTTTTTCCTACCGCGTTAGCGGCCGAAATGAGGCCGTCGCGCTCCATTCGCTCGATGAGATCGGCAGCGCGGTTGTAACCGATTGCGAGCCGGCGCTGGATATAACTCGTCGAGGCCTTGCGATCACGCAGAACCAAGGCAACCGCACGATCGTAGAGATCACCTGCCTGATCCGCCCGGTCGGAGATCGATTTCGTTTCCGATCCCGGCGGCGTTTCAGTTACACCCTGAACATAGACGGGCTCGCCCTGCTTGCGCAGGAAGTCTGCGATCGTCTCCACCTCTTCATCCGACACGAAGGGGCCGTGAATGCGCACGCACTGGCCCGAGCCGCCCGAATAAAGCATGTCGCCCTGGCCCAAAAGTTGCTCGGCGCCCTGCTCGTTGAGGATCGTCCGGCTGTCGACTTTGGATGCAACCTTAAAGCTGATGCGGGTCGGGAAGTTCGCCTTGATGGTGCCGGTAACCACATCAACCGATGGGCGCTGCGTCGCCATGATGAGATGGATGCCCGCAGCACGCGCCATTTGAGCCAAACGCTGGACGGAGCTTTCGATCTCCTTGCCCGCAACGATCATCAGGTCGGCAAACTCGTCGACCACAACGACAATGTAGGGCATCGGTTCGAGCCCCATTTCCTCGCGCTCGTAGATTGCTTCGCCTGTCTGCGGATCGAACCCCGTCTGAACCGTACGCGCAAGGACCTCGCCGCGCTTCTGCGCTTCGCGCACGCGATTGTTGAATGCGTCAATCGATCGAACCGAGAGTTTGGCCATGCGCTTATAGCGCTCCTCCATCTCCCCCACGACCCAGTTCAGCGCCGCGACGGCCTTGTGCGGATCGGTGACCACGGGTGTCAGGAGATGCGGAATGCCGTTGTAAACGGAAAGCTCCAGCATCTTCGGATCAATCATGAGGAGGCGGCAGTCCGCGGGGGAATGCCGGTAGAGAAGCGAAAGCACGAACGAATTGATGCCAACTGATTTGCCCGAACCCGTTGTGCCGGCTACGAGCAGATGCGGCATGCGTGCGAGATCGGCAACGATCGGCTCTCCGCCGATCGACTTTCCTAGCGCGATCGGAAGCGAGGCAGCCGACGATTGAAACACCGCCGATTCCAAAATCTCGCGCAGCAGCACCGGCTCACGCTTGACATTGGGCAGCTCGATGCCGATCGCATTTCTGCCCGGAACGACGGCAACGCGAACGCTCTGCGCGCTCATGGAACGCGAAATGTCGTCGGCAAGCCCTATGATGCGGGATGATTTGGTGCCGCGCGCCGGTTCGAGCTCAAACAGCGTAACGACCGGGCCGGGTCTGATCTCCTTTACTTCTCCTTTGACACCGAAGTCCGCGAGCACATCCTCAAGAAGACGCGCGATTCCCCGCTGCATCTTTGCGCTGACGTCATAATCGGTCTTGCCGGGCGCGGGACGCCTAAGGAGAGCCAGATTAGGCCGCTTGAACTGCTCGTTGCTCCTGCGCCCCTCTTTTCCAAGCTTCAGTGCGGCTGTTACTCGTCTGTCCGGAGTTGCGGCAGTGGAGGTTTCGGGGGCAAATCGTTTGGCGATGGCTTCGCTCGTGGCATCCGTGTGGGCATCGAATCCGCTGCCACGATCGACGTGCTCTTCCGATAAGATGCTGGCGCTTGGAGCATTGCGAAGCGGAGCGGTCCGCGGCCGCGCTGGAGCTTCAGGGATGCTGCGAAAGCGACCCATCGGAAGCGAGAGGTCGAGCGTTCTGAGCGGCTCACTCTCCTTTTCCTCATGTGAAGTCCTAAGAGCGGATAGGCCCTGACGTAAACGCTGCGCTTCCGCCCAGAGATTCTCGCTCCAAGTGCCACCGGCGTTCGATGGCGAACGCGTCGCGATCACCGCGAGCTCTCTCAACTCAATGCCGATGGAGTAGAGAAGAGCGGGAAAACCAGTGATGAAGTACAGGAGGCCGGCCGCCATGCTCGCACGGTCAGGATTGAGTATCGAGAAGGCGTTGGCGACAAGGTTGTATCCCACGTCACCAAGTGCGCCACCGAGCCCGTGATGAAGGGGCCAGCTCGAGGGAATTGGCAGCGACGAGAGCGCACCGGCGAGGACCAGGATGGCAAGCGGGTAGAAGGCCGCTTTGTTTCTGAAGCGCAGAACCCGTTCTCCGAGTATCAGTTCCAGGGACCAGAACATGGGCGCGAGGAGAACGAGGGCGGTTGCCAATCCGAGGGTTTGCAACATGAGATCGGAAACAATCGCCCCGACGGGGCCCATGGCGTTACGAGCAGGACCTCCTGTTGCATGCGTGAGACTTGGATCGGAGGCGGACCATGTCAGAAGACTGAGCCAGAGCCCAGCAACCAGCGCAAGCAGGATGAACCCGCTCGCACGGCTCATCAGGCCAATGATCCGCATTTCCAGCGTCGCTGGAAGCAGGCGCTGCTGCTGCAATCCTGTGAGGGGCGAAGCCAGCACGAACGTCTCTTACGCAGTTACATGAATTAAGCGTTCGAGCGCTTCCCTGACGGTTGAGGCATCCCGAACCAACGCCACGCGGATGTAGTTCGCGCCAGGGTTCGTTCCGTCTCGGCCAATCTGAGCCAGGTAAGCACCTGGAATGACCTTGACGCCTGAACGTTTCCATAAGGTTACCGCCGCGTTTTCACCGCCACCGATTTGGCTCACATCGAGCCAGAGACAAAAGCCGCCTTGCGGGCGCGAATACCCAAATCGGGTGCCTAATACATTGTCGGCAATGGTAAATTTTTCACGGTAGGCGGCGCGGGCGAGCTCCACGTGCTTCTCGTCAGCCCAGGCGGCGGCGGATGCGTGTTGTACAGGTCCCGGAACCTGGGGGGCGCACATGTTCCGGATCTCGGCATAGGCATCGAGAAATGTTGCATCCCCCGCGCAAAAGCCGGATCGGAGTCCGGGCAAGTTCGATCGCTTGGAAAGCGAATTGAACATCACAAGATTCTTGAAGCGGTCAGGCGTCGTGGCCGCCACCTCAAGAGCACCGAGCGGCGCTTCTCGGGTGTAAATTTCCGAGTAGCACTCGTCCATGAACAGCATGAAATCGTAGGCGCGGGCGAGCGCGAGGGCTTTCGAAATGTAGTCGCGAGAGGCAACCGCGCCTTGCGGATTGGCCGGTGAGCAGATGAAGAGGGCTGCTGTTCGGGCAAGCAGCACCTCGTCGCTCGTTAATTCATCGAGGTCGGGAAGGAAGCCGCTCGCCCGCCCGGCATTCAGGAACACGGGCTCGGCGCCAACCCCGATCGCTCCTGCGATGTAGGCCGAATAATAGGGATTGCACATCAGGATGGCAGGGCGATTTTTAAAGGATTTGCGGCCCGCAGCCGGCAAACAAGCGAAAAACAGTCCTTCACGCGAACCGTTGAGCGGCAGCACTTCGCGAGCCGGATCAACACCGCCCGGGATCACGTATCGCCGTGCGAGCCAGCCGGTAATCGCTTGCTTCAATTCATCGGTACCGCGGATGGGCGGGTACTTGCCGTAGAGGGCGGCTGCTTCATTGATTTTACCAAGAATGAAATCCGGCATCGCCTCTCTCGGCTCGCCGATGGTGAGCTCGATTGGTTGAGGGTGGCCGGGCGCGACGCCCTCAAGCAGGCGGCGCAGTTGCGTGAATGGCGAGAGAATGGCCCCGTTCGTCAGGGCAGGGAGATCAATCGTTGGAGGCATGTGGCGCTCGGGCCTTCCGGCTCTTGTTGATGGTTCGGGAACTAACCTCGAAGACAGAGGGTGTCTATGGGTGTAATGGCGCGTCGGCCGCACGTCAGGGGAGCCGCTCGGGCAGCCGCCCAGGCGAGGCCGCCGACAAGGCGGCCCCTCGATTGTCCCCGCAGCGAGGCCGGGACCATCGAATTGCCTCTTTTTGCCATCTTTTGAAGGGTTGGGTCGCGAACCCTAGGCCGCTCCTTCCATCGGGAAGCTCAGCATCGAAGAAGCCGTAATCGCCTGGAGAGGGAGGTCCCTCGGCCTCAGGGAGGAACTACCTTGCGTGAGGGTTAGGCATCTTGGAGGGACGTCAACTGTGGTGGGAGAAATGTCGAAACGCCGTCTCACAGTATCGAAAACGTGGTCAAGCGGAGCGCTCATCGTCGCTGTGTCGCTGTTCGTCGCGCTCTTTTCGAATGTCGCGTTCTTCAGAGTCGCCATCAATACCTTCGGCGTTTCCGCGGATAGCATTCTCTTCATCGCATCCCTGCTCGTATTCATCACGTCGATCTTCATCCTGGTGCTATCGGCGGTCTGCCATCGGATGCTCGTCAAGCCACTCCTCATCGTCTTCCTTCTCGTGAGCTCGGCGATCGCGTACTACACGAACAAGTATGGCACTGTCTTCGACTATCACATGATCGGCAACGTTTTCCAGACGAATGCCGCCGAGGCCTACGATCTCTTTAATTACCAACTCGTCCTCTATGTTGCACTTCTGGGGCTGTTGCCCTCGCTTTTCATCTATTGCGCGCCACTCGAGCACCCGCATTGGAAGACGGAAACGCTGGCGCGGATAAAATTGCTGGCTTCCGCCGCAAGCGCACTGGGCGTGGTCTATCTCGCATTTGGCGGTCACTATGCGTCCATGATGCGCGAACAACAAACACTCGTGAGATTAATCAATCCTACCTATGCACTTTACTCGGCAATCAAGCTTGCTTCGCGGTCCATGCAGAGTGTTGCCCCAGGGCATGTGATCGTCGGCGCGGATGCCAAGACGCCTTCGAACGATGCTGACCACGAACTGGTGATCATGGTGGTCGGCGAGAGCGTGCGCGCGGACCACTGGTCCCTTAACGGCTACGGGCGCGAAACCACACCGCTCCTCAAGCGCGAGGAGATCGTCAATTTTCCAAATTTCTGGTCATGCGACACATCTACCGCCACGTCCGTTCCTTGCATGTTTTCCCATTACGGCCGAGCCAAGTTCGACGTCATTCGAGCCAAGGCAGCAGACAATGCGCTCGATATCCTGCAAAGGGCGGGGGTTAGCGTCCTCTGGCGCGACAACAACTCGAGCTCGAAAGGCGTCGCCGACCACGTCACTTACCAGGCTTTCTCAACGCCGAGGACAAACCCCGTATGCGATGAGGCGGAGTGCCGTGACGAGGGCATGCTACGCGGACTCCAGGAGTACATCGACCGGCAAAAGGGCGACGTACTGATCGTGTTGCATCAGATGGGGAACCACGGCCCGGCCTATTACAAGCGCTATCCAGCACGGTTCGAGAAATTCACGCCAACCTGCAAGACCAATGACCTCGGCGCGTGCAGCCCAGAAGAGATCAGCAACGCGTACGACAACGCCATCCTCTATACCGACTACTTCCTGTCGAAAGTCATTGAGCTCTTGAAGCGCAATGATGACAGGTTCGAGACCGCGATGCTCTATGTCAGCGACCACGGCGAGTCTCTCGGTGAGCTGGGTGTCTATCTCCACGCCATGCCCTTTTTCCTGGCGCCCGAGGCGCAGAAGCATGTGCCGGCGGTGATGTGGTTCGGAAAGAACATCAAGCATGACCTCCGTCTTGAGAACGTTGAGGAGAGGCGCAAGCGGCGCTGGTCTCACGACAACATCTTCGCCACCTTGCTCGGACTGTTTGAAATTCAGTCTGACGCCTATAACCCGCAAATGGACATGCTTGAGCACTCGGCTACTGAGTTGAGCGCGGCCAATTGAGCGGGCGCACTGCCATCGAGCAGCCGGCACCGCTGGATAACTGGCGAATGGACCAGGACAAGCGAGATGTCCGCATCCCGCTCATAAATTGTAATCCTAAAGGTGCCTCCGACTGCCGAATTTGACCCTGAAATGCAGATGACACTGGTGTAGAGCTTTCAGCTAAGGTCCGGCAGACCTTGCATTACTGAGAGTGGTATTCACAAAAAAACACAGGAGATGTCCGATGCCGACCGTCCGGCGCCAGTCCCCCGATTGGCGGTTCGCC